>NZ_LIRL01000597.1 GCF_001419795.1 Streptomyces niveiscabiei | reverse complement strand
AGCCAGCGACCATCCCGCCGCGGCGACCTGCATGACGGCCTTCGCGTGGTCGGCGGCGGGATGGTCGCTGGCTTGGTGCGCGGCGGAGACGCCGAGGGAGGCGCTGTAGTCGAACGTGCCGTAGTGCAGCCCGGTCGCCCGCCCCTCGGCGGCGTCGATCATGCGCGCGACGGTCGCCGTGCCGTCGGCGGCGAGGACGGCCTGGCTGGTCTCGATCTGGATCTCGAAGCCGATGCGCCCGCTGTCGAGGCCGCGGGCCTTCTCGAACGCCTCCAGGAGCCGGACCATGGCGGTGACCTGCTCGGGGTAGGTCACCTTGGGAAGGGTCAGGAGGAGGCCGTCGGGCAGCCTGCCCGCCTCCATGAGGCCGCTGAGGAAGATGTCGAGCGTGCGAATGCCCCGGTCGCGGACGGCGGCCTCCATGCACTTCATGCGGATGCCCGTGTACGGGGCGGCGGTGCCGTCCTGGTAGGCGCGCGCCACCAGCCGGGCGGCCCGGGCCGCGTGCCGGTCCTCCTCCGCGTCGGGGCGGGGGCCGTACCCGTCCTCGAAGTCGATGCGCAGGTCTTCCACCGGTTCGCGCTCCAGCTTGGCGCGCACGCGCGTGTACACGGGCTCGGCGAGGTCGTCGGCGAGGCCGAGGACGGCGGCGAAGGAGGCGGCGTCCGGGGCGTGTTCGTCGAGGGCGGTGAGCGCGCGGTCGCCCCAGGCGCGGACGGTGTCGGCGGCGAAGACGTCGCCGGGGACGTAGACGGTGTGGACGGGCTGGCGGGTGCCGGGGTCGCCGGGGTAGCGGCGGGCCAGCTCCGCGTCGACCGGGGCGAGCCGGGCGGCGATCTCCTCGCCGACGGCGCTCGCCAGGCTCGTCACGACCGGCTCCTGCTGCTCTGACCCCATCCCGCACCCTCCAGTTTTCCGCTCTACGGAATCAATACTCCAGCGACGGAAGCCAACAACGGATCTTGCCGCCGGTCAACACCCCGTCCACTCAGCGGTCCCCTCGGCCCGCCTCGTACCCCTTCATCGTTGCGGACCCTCGCAACGGTTCACTCCCGCTGATCCTTTTCTTCACCCGGACCCTCTTTCGCACAGCGGTTCCCACCCTCATCCTGATCCCCCAAGGGGAGGGGGCGCACATGGCGGGCACCGGCAAAGTGACGCGGCGCGCGGGGCTGAGGACCGCGCTGGCGGCGACCCTGGCCGTGCCGCTGCTGGGCACCGTACGGGCCTCGCAGGCCCACGTCGACGAGACCGGGCCCTCGAACCAGTCGGCACGCCCCGTACAGCCCGTCCCCCCGTTACGGGCCATGACCTTCAACCTCCGCTTCGCCAGCACCCGGGAGCCCAACAGCTGGGCCGCGCGCCGCCCCGTGACCCGCGAACTGCTCCTGCGGGCCGCCCCGTCCGTCGTCGGCACCCAGGAGGGCGTGCACAGCCAGATCCTGGACATCGCCGCCGACCTCGGGCCCCGGTACGCGTGGATCGGCACGGGCCTTGAGGGCCGTACGACGGACGAGTCGCTCGCGGTCTACTACGACACGGCCCGGCTCACGCCCCTCGCGCACGGCACGTACGCCCTGTCGGACACGCCGGAGGACCTCGCGTCGAACACCTGGGGCGCGGCGTTCGTCCGGATGTGCACCTGGGTGCGGTTCCGGGACCGGCTGGACCCCGGCCGGGAGTTCTCCGTCCTGAACACGCACCTGGACCACCGCAGCCAGTACGCACGCGCGCGTGCGGCGTCCCTCATCGCCGCCCGCATGGGCGCGCTCTCCCACCCCGCCCTGCTCCTGGGGGACTTCAACGTCGCGGCGCACGACAACGAGGTGTACGACACGCTCCTGCGCGCGGACCTGGTCGACACCTGGGACAGCGCCCTCACGCGCGGGCCGCAGTTCGGGACGTTCCACAACTACCGCGGCCTGGTGGCGGACGGCCGGCGCATCGACTGGGTGATGGCCACCCGTGGCGTACGCGCGCGCAGGGCCTGGATGGACACGTACACGCGCGGGCACCAGTACCCGAGCGACCACCTGCCGGTGTGCGCGAGCGTGGACCTGACATGACGCCCCCCGCACGACACGGCAGAGGCCCCGCGACCGGCCACACCGGTCACAGGGCCCCGTACCACCCGGAGATCAGCCCTTGCGGGTGTTGATCTCCTCCGTGAGCTGCGGCACGACGTCGAAGAGGTCGCCGACGACGCCGTAGTCGACGAGGTCGAAGATCGGCGCCTCGGGGTCCTTGTTGACCGCGACGATCGTCTTGGACGTCTGCATGCCCGCGCGGTGCTGGATCGCGCCGGAGATGCCGTTGGCGATGTAGAGCTGCGGCGAGACGGACTTGCCGGTCTGGCCGACCTGGTTGGTGTGCGGGTACCAGCCGGCGTCGACGGCGGCGCGGGAGGCGCCGACGGCCGCGCCGAGGGAGTCCGCGAGGGCCTCGATGATCGCGAAGTTCTCGGCGCCGTTGACGCCACGGCCGCCGGAGACGACGATCGCGGCCTCGGTCAGCTCCGGACGCCCGGTCGACTCGCGCGGGGTGCGGCCGGTGATCTTCGTGCCGGTGGCGGCGGCGGAGAACGACACCGCGAGGTCCTCGACCGCGCCCGCGGCCGGGGCGGCCTCGACGGCGGCGGAGTTGGGCTTGACGGTGATGACCGGGGTGCCCTTGACGACACGGGACTTGGTGGTGAACGACGCGGCGAACACGGCCTGCGTGGCCACCGGGCCCTCGGCGCCGGCCTCCAGGTCGGTCGCGTCGGTGATCAGACCGGCCTCGATGCGCAGCGCGAGGCGGGCGGCGATCTCCTTGCCCTCGGCGGAGGAGGAGACCAGGACGGCGGCCGGGGAGACGGCGGCGTAGGCGGCCTGGAGGGCGTCGACCTTGGGGACGACGAGGTAGTCGGCGTACTCGGACGCCTCGTGCGTCAGGACGCGCGTCGCGCCGTGCTCGGCGAGGACGGCGGCCGTGGCGGCGGCACCGGCGCCCAGCGCGACGGCGACGGGCTCGCCGATGCGGCGGGCGAGCGTCAGCAGCTCGAGGGTGGGCTTGCGGACGGCGCCGTCCACGTGGTCGACGTAGACGAGGACTTCAGCCATGGGAATGCTCTCCTGCGAAACGAAGTTGAGGGGCGGTCAGCAAGGGGCCCGGCCGAAACCGCTGCCCCGCGCGCGGGGCCTAGATGAACTTCTGGCCCGCGAGGAACTCAGCGAGCTGCTTGCCGCCCTCGCCCTCGTCCTTGACGATCGTGCCGGCCGTGCGGGCCGGGCGCGCGGTCGCGTCGTCGACCTTGGTCCAGGCGCCGTCCAGGCCGACCTCCTCAGCCTCGATGTCGAGGTCGGACAGGTCCCAGGACTCGACCGGCTTCTTCTTGGCGGCCATGATGCCCTTGAAGGACGGGTAACGCGCCTCGCCCGACTGGTCGGTGACGGACACGACGGCCGGCAGGGACGCTTCGAGCTGCTCGGACGCGGCGTCGCCGTCGCGGCGGCCCTTGACGACGCCGTCCTCGACCTCGACCTGGGACAGCAGCGTGACCTGCGGGACGCCGAGGCGCTCGGCGAGCAGCGCGGGGACGACACCGCCGCCGCCGTCGGTGGAGGCCATGCCCGAGACGACGAGGTCGAAACCGGCCTTCTGGATGGCCTTCGCGAGGACCAGGGAGGTGCCGAGGGCGTCGGTGCCGTGCAGGTCGTCGTCCTCGACGTGGATCGCCTTGTCGGCACCCATGGAGAGGGCCTTGCGCAGGGCGTCCTTGGCGTCCTCGGGGCCGACGGTGAGGACGGTGACCTCGACGTCGTCGTCGGAGTTCTCGGAGATCTGGAGGGCCTGTTCGACCGCGTACTCGTCGAGCTCGGAGAGCAGACCGTCCACGTCGTCCCGGTCGACGGTCAGGTCATCGGCGAAGTGCCGGTCGCCAGTGGCGTCGGGCACGTACTTCACAGTGACAACGATCCTCAAGCTCACGCCGGCTCTCCTACTGCATCGTCAGTTCTCGGCTGCCTACTTACAGGCAGCATAGGCGCCTGAAGAGGCCGTTCCCGGATCGGGGGCGGCCCGCCTCCGCCAGGAATATTACTCACCAGTACAACCAGTTCATGCCCGCTAAGCAAGCGCTTTGAACTGTGACCTTCGCAACGCAGCGTAACCGGAACCCGACGGCCCCGCAGAGGGGCGGGCAGCGATCTCAGTCACGCAGCGCGTTGAACCGCCCCTGGTGGTAGAGCAGCGGCCGTCCCGCGCGCGTGGGGTCGCCGAGAACGACCTCCGCGAGCACGATCCGGTGGTCGCCCGCGGGCACGCGCGTGTGCACGCGGCACACCAGCCAGGCGAGGACGTCGTCCAGGACGGGCACGCCTTCGGGGCCCTCGTGCCAGGCGGTGGGCGCGCCGAAGCGGTCGGCGCCGCTGCGCGCGAAGGTGGCGGCCAGGTCGGCCTGGTGCTCGCCGAGCAGGTGCACGCCGACGTGTTCCGCGCGGGATATCGCGGGCCAGCTGGAGGCGCCCGTACCGATGCCGAAGGAGAGCAGCGCGGGTTCGGCGGAGACGGAGGTGAGGGAGGTGGCGGTGAATCCGACGGGGCCGTGCTCGCCGGAGGCGGTGATCACGGCCACACCGGCGGCGTGCCGGCGGAAGACGGAGCGCAGGAGGTCGGGGGAGGCGGGCTGAGCGGCGGCGAGGTCGGGCGAGGCCGTCATCAGGGTGTCCTTCGGGGGGAAGTGACGAGCGGGGTCCGGGGTGCTCAGCGGCCCGGACAGCGTGCGCTCGCGGTGCTCCGGGCCAGGTCGACGTGGACCCGTCCGTAGAGAAGGAGTTCCTCAGGCATGACGTCAGGCTGACGATAGGTGGCATGTCCAGTCAAGGGCGTTCCGGGATCTGGAAGCTGCCGCTCCGTCACATGCCCGCCCGTCACACCGCCTCCCCCAGCGCCGCGATGACGTCCGCCTTGCGCGGCTGGCCGCCGGCCCGCCGTACGACGTTCCCGCCGGCGTCCAGGACCAGCACGGTCGGCGTCTTGAGGATGCCGAGTTCCCGTACGAGGCCGAGGTGCTGCTCGGCGTCGATCTCGATGTGGGCGACGCCGGGGACCATGCCGGCCACGTCCCCGAGCGTCCGCCTGGTCGCCCGGCAGGGGGCGCAGAAGGCGCTGGAGAACTGGACGAGGGTGGCCCGCTCGCCGAGTTCGGCGCCGAGCGCCGCCGCGTCCAGCCGTCTGCCGTCGTCCCGTGCGCGCACGCGTGCCCTCCCACTGTGCCGCCTGTGCGGCACTCAGCGGCTGAAGCGTTCACGAGGCGGCAAACATTCCCGGCTTTGCGAGTTGTCCCTGCTCGCCCGGCGCGTCGCGGCCCGCGCGGAGTAAAGAAAGGATCAAAGCCCGAGGTGGATCAAGGTGTGGACGTGACGAGGATCTCCGACGCGGTCAGGAACCAGGACTGGCCCGCCGCACGTTCTTGGGGCACGATCTGCGACATGCCGTAAACCTACGGCTGCGTAACTTGTCCGCCGGGAGTTTCCCTTCCCAGGCTGAGAGAAGGAAGGGTCCGCCTCACCCATGGCAGAGCTTGTGTACCGTCCCGCCGTCGGTCTCGCGCAGACCCTGTTCAAGGTCTGGGACCTCAAGATCGACTGTCGGGGCTCGGAGAACATCCCGCGCACGGGCGGTGCGGTGCTGGTGAGCAACCACATCAGCTACCTGGACTTCATCTTCGACGGCCTCGCGGCGCTCCCCCAGAAGCGGCTGGTGCGCTTCATGGCCAAGGAGTCCGTCTTCCGCCACCGCGTCTCCGGCCCCCTGATGCGCAACATGAAGCACATCCCCGTCGACCGGAAGCAGGGCGAGGCCGCCTACCAGCACGCGCTCGCGTCGTTGCGCTCCGGTGAGATCGTCGGCGTGTTCCCCGAGGCGACGATCTCGCAGTCGTTCACCCTCAAGAGCTTCAAGTCCGGCGCCGCGCGGCTCGCCCAGGAGGCGGGCGTACCGCTCGTCCCGATGGCCGTCTGGGGCACCCAGCGCCTCTGGACGAAGGGCCACCCCCGCAACTTCAAGCGCAGCCACATCCCGATCACGATCCGCGTCGGCGAGGCCCTGGAAGCCTCCAAGGACAAGTACGCGGGCGCCATCACCCGCCAGCTCCGCGAGCGCGTCCAGGAGCTCCTGGAGGCCG
>NZ_LIRL01000596.1 GCF_001419795.1 Streptomyces niveiscabiei | reverse complement strand
GTGCACCGCCAGATCAAGGGCTTCACCTCCCCCGGCGCGGTGACCCCCGGCGAGGCCCTCGACTTCCACATCACGGTCGACCCGCCCCAGCAGTTCACGGTGGACGTCTACCGGATCGGCCACTACAACGGCGAGGGCGCCGCGAAGATCACGACGAGCCCCCGCCTCTCGGGCATCGTCCAGCCCCCGCCCCTCGCGGCGGACCGCACGGTCTCCTGCCACCACTGGTGGCTCAGCTGGCGCCTCCAGGTCCCGGCGTACTGGAACGTGGGAGCGTACGTGGCGGTCCTCACGACGCTGGACGGCTACCGCTCGCACATCCCCTTCACGGTGCGCGACAACCGCCCCGCCGACCTCCTGCTCCTCCTCCCGGACGTCACCTGGCAGGCGTACAACCTGTACCCGGAGGACGGCAGCACCGGCGCGAGCCTATACCACGCGTGGGACGACGAGGGCCGCCTCCTGGGCGAGGCGGACGCCGCGACGACGGTCTCGTTCGACCGCCCGTACGCGGGCGCGGGCTTACCCCTGCACGTCGGCCACGCGTACGACGTCATCCGCTGGGCGGAGCGCTACGGCTACGACCTGGCGTACGCCGACGCGCGGGACCTGCACGCGGGAACGGTGGACCCCACCCGCTACCGGGGCCTGATCTTCCCGGGCCACGACGAGTACTGGTCCGCGAACATGCGCCGGACGACGGAGTTCGCGAGGGACGCCGGCACCTCCCTCGTCTTCCTCTCCGCGAACACCATGTACTGGCAGGTCGAGCTGGGCCCGTCCCCCTCGGGCGCCCCCGCCCGCCTCCTGACGTGCAGGAAGAGGAAGGGCCCCGGCAAGTCCCTGCTGTGGCGCGAGATCGACCGCCCCGAGCAGCAGCTCCTCGGCATCCAGTACGCGGGCCGCGTCCCCGCCCCCCGCCCGATGATCGTCCGCAACGCCCACCACTGGCTGTGGGAGGCGACGGGCGCGCACGAGGGCGACGAGATCGAGCACCTGGTCGCGGGCGAGGCGGACCGCTACTTCCCCCGTACGGCGCTCCCGGAGCACGAGGAGCGGGTCCTGCTGGCGCACTCCCCGTACGACGACGCCCGCGGCACCCGCCGCCACCAGGAGACGTCCCTGTACCGCGCCCCCTCCGGCGCCCTCGTCTTCGCGTCGGGCACCTTCGCCTGGTCCCCGGCGCTGGACCGCCCCGGCCATGTGGACGCCCGTATCCAGCGGGCGACGGCGAATCTCCTGGACCGGATCTGCAAGCGCGACTGACCCGCCGAGCGGTCCGAAAACCGTATACGGGAGAATCGAGGCACCTGTACAGATCCACGGGGAGGAACCGTGCCCGGATTCGTAGTAAAGCCCGAACCCGTCGAGGTGCCGGGCCTGGTCCACCTGCACACCGGAAAGGTGCGTGAGCTGTACCAGAACGAGGCGGGCGACCTCGTGATGGTCGCGAGCGACCGCCTCTCGGCGTACGACTGGGTCCTGCCCAGCGAGATCCCCGACAAGGGCCGCGTCCTCACGCAGCTCTCGCTGTGGTGGTTCGACCAGCTCGCCGACCTGGTCCCCAACCACGTCATCAGCACGGACGTCCCCGAGGGCGCCCCCGCCGACTGGCAGGGCCGCACCCTGGTCTGCACATCCCTCACGATGCTCCCCGTCGAGTGCGTGGCCCGCGGCTACCTCACGGGCTCCGGCCTCGTGGAGTACGACGCGACCCGCACGGTCTGCGGCCTCGCCCTCCCCGAGGGCCTGGTCGACGGCAGCGAACTCCCGGCCCCGATCTTCACCCCGGCGACGAAGGCGGCCGTCGGCGACCACGACGAGAACGTCTCCTACGAGGAGGTCGCCCGCGAGGTGGGCGCCGACACGGCGGCCCAGCTCCGCCAGGCGACGCTGGCCGTCTACAGCCGCGCCCGCGACATCGCCCGCGACCGGGGCATCATCCTCGCGGACACGAAGTTCGAGTTCGGCCACGACGCGGACGGCACCCTGATCATCGCCGACGAGGTCCTCACCCCGGACTCCTCCCGCTTCTGGCCGACCGCGCAGTGGCAGCCGGGCCGCGCCCAGGAGTCCTACGACAAGCAGTTCGTCCGCGACTGGCTGACGTCCCCCGCGTCCGGCTGGGACCGCCGAGGCGAGCAGCCCCCGCCGCTCCTCCCGGAGCACATCGTCGAGGCGACGCGCGCGAAGTACATCGAGGCGTACGAGGTGCTGACGGGCCAGACCTGGCAGTAGCGCAGCAGCCACGAAAAGGGCCCGGTTCCGAGGAACCGGGCCCTTGACCCTGAGCGGACGACGAGGCTCGAACTCGCGACCTCAACCTTGGCAAGGTTGCGCTCTACCAACTGAGCTACGTCCGCACTGCGCCGAAGCGCGAGCCCAACTATACCCAACCCCGCTCCCGGGCGATCCGCACAGCCGCGTGCCGGTTCTCCACCCCCAACTTGGACACGGCGGACGACAGATAGTTCCGCACGGTCCCCTGGGACAGCGACGCCCGCTCGGCGATCTCCGCGACCGGCGCCCCGTCGGCCGCCAGCTCCAGCACCTCCGCCTCCCGGGAGGTCAGCGGCGAATCCCCGGAGGAGATCGCGTCGGCCGCCAACTCCGGGTCCACGTACCGGTTCCCGGCATGCACGGTACGGATGATCTCGGCGAGCCGCTGAGCGCTGACGGTCTTGGGCACGAACCCCCGCACCCCGGCGGCGAGCGCCCGCTTCAGATGCCCAGGGCGCCCGTGACTCGTCACGATCAGCACCCGGCAGGACGGCAGCTCCGTACGGAGAGATGTGGCGACCTTCACACCGTCTGCCCCCGGCATCTGAAGATCGAGCACGGCGACGTCGGGCTCATGGGCCAGAGCCATGGCGAGCGCCTCCGGCCCACTCGCGGCCTCCGCGACGAGGACGAGGTCGTCCTCCAGGGACAGCAGCGCGGCGAGCGCACCCCGGATCAGATGCTCGTCGTCCGCGAGCAGCACCCGCACAGTCATGAAGTGACCTCATTCACAGAAACCGGCACTGTAGCCACCACCCGGAACACCCCGCTCTTCACGAGCCCGGCCTCCAGCGTCCCGTCGACGGACGCGAGCCGCTCCCGCAGCCCGGCGAGCCCTGACCCACCCTCCCCGACCGCGTCGGACGCCCCGTCGTTCTCGACGGTCAGCACGACCCGCTCACCGCTCACGACGAGCCCTATGCGGCACCGCTGAGCGTCCCCGTGCCGCAGCACGTTGGTGGTGGCCTCCCGCACGACCCACCCCAGCACGGACTGCACCTCCCCGGCCAGCTCCCCGACCTCCCCGCGCACCTCGCAGGAGATCCCGGCGGCACTCAACACCCCCCGCGCACCGAGGAGTTCGACCCCGAGGTCGACCTCCCGGTACCCCCGGACGACTTCCCGCACCTCCCGCTGCGACTCCTGCGCGATCCGCTGCACCTCGATCATCTGCTCGACGGCCTCCGCCCGCCCCCGCCGCGCGAGCTGCACGGCGAGCTCGCTCTTGAGGGCGATGACGGCGAGGTTGCGGCCCATGACGTCGTGCAGGTCCCGCCCGAACCGCAGACGCTCCTCGGCGACGGCGAGCCGCGCCTGGGCCTCGCGGGCGTGGTCGAGTTCGTACACGGCTTTGGTGATCCAGATGGAGAAGACGCCGACCGCCGCGCAGAGAGAGGCCGCGAGGAACACGACCACGGCGACGACCAGCGCGGCGAGCCAGGGGTTGCCGAAGGCGAGCAGCGCCAGCGCCGAACCGACGGCGAAGCCGCCGACGACCGCGTACATGTGCCGGCGGTCCCGCAGGCCGAAGCAGAGGACGCCGGGGCCGAAGACCATGACGATGCCGTAGACGACCCCGGTGGTTTCGCCGGCCTTCTCGCCGCCCGGCCCGTAGGCGTCGATCGTGAGGGCGGTGAGGCCGATGGCGGCGGTGAGCGCGCCGAACGCGTACAGCAGCCGTACGGGCTGCTCGCGCACCCCCCGGTGCCAGTCCATGGCCCGCGAGACGACCACCATGATGGCCACCCCGTGCAGCGCGACCAGCGCCAGCACCACCCCGCCGAGCGCCTGCCCCAGCGGCCCGAGGGACGGCAGCACCCCGGACACCTCGATCAGCCCGAACGACCCGACCGACCACCGCGTGTACGTGTCGAACTTCTCCGGCGTGCTCTTCCGCCCCCACCAGCCCCGCATGCTCTTCCGTCCCTCAGCGCCGGGGTTCCCACTTGAACCACCGCTGCACAGCAAACACGGCGGCGACGGTCCAGGCCACTGCGACACCGACCGCCTGGAGCGCCTCGACACCGGACACCTCGCCGGTCCAGGCACCCCGGATCAGCGTGATCGCGGGCGACAGCGGCAGCAACTCCAAGACGGACTCGGCCCGGTCGGGGAAGATCTCCAGCGGTACGGCAATCCCGGAGCAGATCATCGAGAGGAACAGGAACGGCATCGGCGTGACCTGCGCGCTCTCCGCGGTCTTCGTCACCCCGGACGTCACCGCGGCGAGCGCCGCACACACCACGATGCCCAACAGCACGCCCAGCACGGCGAGTTGGGGCGCCTTGGGGGCGTCCATGTCGAGCAGGACCGTGCACCCGGCGATGAGGACGAGGCACTGCACCAGCCCCGTCGCGACCATCGGCAGCGCCGACCCGGCGAGGATCTCCCCGTCCCGCAGCTCCCCGGTCCGCAGCCGCTTCAGCACCAGCTCCTCGCGCCGCATCGTGTAGATCCCGGCCAGCGTCGAGTACACGCCGAAGAGCAGCGCGAACCCGATCCCGGCAGGCAGCAGCACTTGCCCGATGTCGAGGCCGGTCTCCTTCAGCATCTTGTCGTCGGTGAACGCCTTGAGGCTGAACGGCAGCATCAGCGGCACCAGCACGGCCGTCACGATCATGCTCTTGCTGCGCCCCAGCAACGTGAACTCGGCCTGCGCGAGCGCCTTCATCCGCCCCGCCGGCGTCGTGGTCGCGACCCCGCTCATACCGACACCCCTTCCTTGCGCTCCGAGGCGATCCCGAGGAACGCCTCCTCCAACGAGGCCGACCGCACGTCCAGCCGCCTCAGCTCGACCCCGGCGTCCCGCGCCCACACCAGCACCCCGGTCGCCGTGCGCTGCAAGTCGTGCGTACGCAGCCGGACGAGGTCCCCCTCGACGGTGTGCCCGCTCACCCCGAGCTCCGCGAGCGGCGGCAGGTCCCCGACGAAGTACCCGGCTGGCAGCTCGAAGGAGATCCGGGACGGCTGCGAGGCGGTCACCTCGGCCGGCGTGCCCGACACGGCGACGCTCCCCGAGTGCATGATCGCGAGCCGGTCGGCGAGGCCCTCGGCCTCCTCCAGGTAGTGCGTCGTGAGCAGCACGGTCGTCCCGGAGTCCCGCAACGCCCGCACCAACTCCCAGGTGTCGCGCCGCCCTTCGACGTCGAGCCCGGTCGTCGGCTCGTCGAGGAACAGCACCTCCGGCTTGCCGAGCAGCGCGAGCGCGAGGTCGAGGCGCCGCCGCTCACCGCCGGACAACTGCTTGACCCGTACGCGGTGTTTGGCGCCGAGCCCCACCAACTCCAGTGCCTCACCGACGGGTCGGGCCCCGCTCACGCACCCGGCCCACATCCGGGCCGTCTCCACGACGGTCAACTCCGAGGGAAATCCGCCCTCCTGGAGCATGACCCCGGTCCGGGGCCGGACGGCGGCCCGCTCGGTGTACGGATCGTGCCCGAGCACGCGCACCCGCCCCCCGCTCGGCTGCGCGAGCCCCTCCAGCAGCTCCACGGTCGAGGTCTTGCCCGCCCCGTTGGTGCCGAGCAGCGCGAAGACCTCGCCCCGGTCGACGTGGAAGGTCACTCCGCGGACCGCCTCGAACCCGCCCCCGTACACACGCCGGAGGCCCTCGGCCTCGATCACGCGTTCTTTCGTCCCCTTGGCGTTCATGTGTTCAGCGTCCCGCGCGGGGAGAGGGGACGGCAGTGCGCGATGTCACCGCCCGGCATGACAAATGTCAGACACCTGAACAGGGCACGAAAAAGGCCCGGTTCCGAAGAACCGGGCCTTTGACCCTGAGCGGACGACGAGGCTCGAACTCGCGACCTCAACCTTGGCAAGGTTGCGCTCTACCAACTGAGCTACGTCCGCAAAGCATCCGATCGGCTCCCACCGATCGGCGCAAGCACCACCCTACCTGACCCACAAGCATGATCAGTACGGCGTTGCAGAGCGGGTGACAGGAATTGCACACTGCGCCTTCCCCCTGGAAGGGGGATGTTCTGCTACTGAACTACACCCGCACAACCTGCCTGGCCTGGGTTTTTCTCCCGTGCCCGGCGGCGTGCTCCAGACATTAGCCGATCGAGAGGGGGGTAACGCAAGTCGGCTGCCCCCAGGCCCTCCTGAGGGGGCCCGGCGGCAGCCGACGGCCGGGCTACTGCGCCTCGGCGAACGCCTCGTACACCTTCTTGGGGATCCGGCCGCGGGCCGGTACGTCGAACTTGTTCGCCAGGGCCCAGGCCCGGACGGCGGACGGGTCGGGGGCGACCTCCGTCTGCTTGTACGCCTTGCCGGAACGCGACCGCTTGCGGCCGGCCTCCACGTACGGCGCGAGCGCGGTACGCAGTTTCTCGGCATTGGCTTCATTCAGGTCGATCTCGTACGACTTGCCGTCGAGCCCGAACGCGATCGTTTCCGCCGCTTCCGAGCCGTCGATGTCGTCAAAGAGAGTGACCACGACCTTCTGCGCCACGAATATCGGTCCCTTCGGCTGAAAATGCCAATTTTTTTGTACGGTACAGCGCCCAGTAATAAAAAGTGAAGCCGACTAAATCTTCCCGCGTGTCAGGTGCGCAATACCTGTCAGGGGTCGATCGGAGATCTTTCCCGTAACTTTTCCCGAACGCCCCCGTCCGATACCGGATCGTGATGGCGATCACGTAGCTTCCTACAACTCTACCCGCGTAGAAATTTCGTACGGGTAGTCTGAAGCCACCTGCCGGAACAGCCGCAGGAACCCAAGCACCACACCACCGGGAGTGCCCGTGGCACGCGTCGTAGTCGACGTCATGCTCAAGCCGGAGATCCTCGACCCCCAGGGCCAGGCGGTGCAGCGCGCACTGCCGCGACTGGGTTTCGAAGGCATCTCGGACGTCCGCCAGGGAAAGCGATTCGAACTGGAAGTTGACGGACCTGTGGACGAGGCCGCCCTCGCCCGCATCCACGATCTCGCGGAATCCTTCCTCGCCAACACCGTGATCGAGGACTTCACGGTCAAGGTCGAAGAAGTCGCGGAGGCGGCCAAGTGACCGCTCGTATTGGCGTCGTCACTTTCCCGGGCAGTCTCGACGACCGCGACACCCAGCGCGCGATCCGCCTCGCCGGCGCCGAACCGGTCGCGCTCTGGCACAAGGACAAGGACCTCCACCAGGTCGACGCGGTCGTCCTTCCCGGCGGTTTCTCCTACGGCGACTATCTCCGGGCCGGCGCGATCTCCCGTTTCTCCCCGGTGATGGAGACGGTCATCGAGCAGGCGAAGGCCGGTATGCCGGTCCTCGGCATCTGCAACGGCTTCCAGATCCTCACCGAGGCCCATCTCCTGCCCGGCGCGATGCTCGGCAACAACCACCTGCACTTCATCTGCCGGGACCAGAAACTCCGGGTGGACAACGCGGAAACGGCCTGGACCGGCGACTACACGCAGGGCCAGGAGATCCACATTCCGCTGAAGAACATGGACGGCCGGTACGTCGCCGACGAGCGCACGCTCGACGAGCTGGAGGCCGAGGGCCGGGTCGTGTTCCGGTACCTGGACCTGAACCCCAACGGCTCGCTGCGCGACATCGCGGGCATCACGAACGCGGCCGGCAACGTCGTGGGCCTCATGCCGCACCCCGAACACGCGGTCGAGCCCCTCGTCGGCACCGGCCGCACCGACGGCCTCCCCTTCTTCACCTCGATCCTCAAGAAGCTGGTCAACGCATGAGCCGCACGCCTCTGGACACGGTCGAGCACGCGACCGCGACCCCCGACGTCGAGCTGCCCTGGGCCGAACTCGGCCTGAAGAAGGACGAGTACGAGCGCGTCGTCGAGATCCTCGGCCGCCGCCCGACCGGCGCCGAACTCGCCATGTACTCCGTCATGTGGTCCGAGCACTGCTCGTACAAGTCCTCCAAGGTCCACCTCCGCCAGTTCGGCGAGAAGGCCCCCCAGTCCGACGCGCTGCTCGTGGGCATCGGCGAGAACGCGGGCGTCGTCGACGTCGGCCAGGGCTACGCGGTCACCTTCAAGGTCGAGTCCCACAACCACCCCTCGTACGTCGAGCCCTACCAGGGCGCGGCCACGGGCGTCGGCGGGATCGTCCGCGACATCATCGCGATGGGCGCGCGGCCCGTCGCCGTCGTCGACCCGCTGCGCTTCGGCGCGGCCGACCACCCCGACACCAAGCGCGTCCTGCCGGGCGTCGTCGCGGGCATCGGCGGCTACGGCAACTGCCTGGGCCTGCCGAACATCGGCGGCGAGGTCGTCTTCGACGCCTGCTACCAGGGCAACCCGCTGGTCAACGCCGGTGCCATCGGTGTCATGCGGCACGAGGACATCCACCTCGCGAAGGCGTCCGGCGCGGGCAACAAGGTCATCCTGTACGGGGCCCGCACGGGCGGCGACGGCATCGGCGGCGCGTCGATCCTCGCGTCCGAGACCTTCGACGACGCGAAGCCCTCGAAGCGCCCGGCGGTCCAGGTCGGCGACCCCTTCCAGGAGAAGCTGCTCATCGAGTGCACGCTCGAAGCCTTCGCCGAGAAGCTGGTCGTCGGCATCCAGGACCTCGGCGCGGCCGGACTCTCCTGCGCCACCAGCGAGTTGGCGTCCAACGGCTCCGGCGGCATGCGGGTCACCCTGGACGACGTACCGCTGCGCGACTCCACGCTCTCGCCCGAGGAGATCCTCATGAGCGAGTCGCAGGAGCGCATGTGCGCGGTCGTGGAGCCGGAGAAGGTCGAGCGGTTCCTCGCGATCTGCGAGAAGTGGGACGTCATCGCGACGGTCATCGGTGAGGTGACGGACGGCGACCGGCTTGAGATCTTCTGGCACGGCGGCAAGATCGTCGACGTCGACCCGCGCACGGTCGCGCACGACGGCCCCGTGTACGAGCGCCCCTATGCCCGCCCCTCGTGGCAGGACGCGCTTCAGGCGGACGGCGCGGAGAAGCTGGAACGGCCTTCAGGCGGGGCCGAGTTGAGGGAGCAGGTGCTCCGTCTGGTCGCCTCCCCCAACCAGGCGTCCAAGAGCTGGATCACCTCCCAGTACGACCACTTCGTGCAGGGCAACACGGTGCTGGCCCAGCCCGAGGACTCCGGGATGATCCGCATCGACGAGGCGACCGGCCTCGGCGTGGCCATCGCGACGGACGGCAACGGCCGCTTCGCCAAGCTGGACCCGTACGCGGGCGCCCAGTTGGCGCTCGCGGAGGCGTACCGGAACGTCGCGACGACCGGCGCGAAGCCGCTCGCCGTGTCCGACTGCCTCAACTTCGGTTCGCCCGAAGACCCCGCTGTCATGTGGCAGTTCGCCGAGGCCGTGCGTGGACTCGCCGATGGCTGCCAGCAGTTGGGGACGCCGGTCACCGGTGGCAACGTCTCCCTGTACAACCAGACCGGCGAGGCCGCGATCCACCCGACGCCGGTCGTCGCCGTGCTGGGCGTCATCGACGACGTCGCCCGCCGCACGCCCGTCGCCTTCCAGGAAGAGGGCCAGCTCCTCTACCTCCTCGGCGACACCCGCGAGGAGTTCAGCGGCTCGGCGTGGAGCCAGGTCGTCCACGACCACCTCGGCGGGCTGCCGCCCAAGGTCGACCTGGAGCGCGAGCGCCTCCTCGCCGAGATCCTCATCTCCGCGTCCCGCGACGGCATGATCGACGCCGCGCACGACCTGTCGGACGGCGGGCTCGTCCAGGCGGTCGTGGAGTCGGCCCTGCTCGGCGGCATCGGCGCCCGCCTGGTCGTCCCCGACGGCCTGGACGCGTTCACCTTCCTCTTCTCCGAGTCGGCAGGACGGGCGGTCGTCTCCGTCCCCCGCTCCGAGGAGGTCCGCTTCAACGACATGTGCGGCGCGAGGGGCCTGCCGGTGACCCGCATCGGCGTCGTCGACGGCGAAACGGTGGAACTCCAGGGCGAGTTCACCCTCCCGCTGGCCGAACTGCGCGAGGCACACGAGGCTACGATCCCGGCGCTGCTGGCGTAACTCTCATGTACTGAGGTCCCGTCCGGTCTCCGGGCGGGACCTCAGCGCGTATCCAGGCCCGCCCAGCGGCGCAGATCCGCGCAGGTCGGGTCGGGGGCCGACGTCCGTGCGGTGATCGTGCCCAGCGCACGCGGCACGTGCTGGGCCAGGTAGAACAGGCGGAGCGCCGGCTGCCGGGTGGAGTACGCGCACAGCCGGATCGTGAGGACCGCCTTCTCCACGGCCTCGTCCGCGAAGGCGGTCGGCACGCCCGCGAGGAGCGTCCAGCAGGCGCGGTCGTTCACCGCGTCGGAGACGGTCCGCAGAGGCACCTCGTCGAGCGTCGCGAGGGAACAGGGCGCCCCCTTCGCGACGGCGTCCCGCAGCACCGCGTGAAAAACCATCCCGGCGAGGACCCCGAACACGAACTCGCCCCACTCCACGTCGATCCCCTTCGCCCGGAGCCCCTCCCACCGTCTCTCCCTCCGCCACCAGTCCACGTCCTCCAGCGGCAGCAGGCACCGCCCGAGCCGCAAACACTCCCCCCAGACCGCCTCTTGCCCACTCACTCCCATCAACTCGCCCCCTTTCTCGGCCCATTGTCCGACCGCCGGAGCCAATTACCGCTGATTTCCCGCTACTTGAGCAGTGGCCGCAAGGGACCGCACCCCCGGAAAACCC
>NZ_LIRL01000595.1 GCF_001419795.1 Streptomyces niveiscabiei | reverse complement strand
GATCTCGGCGCCGGGGGCGCGGGAGAAGCGCAGGGCGCCCACCCGGGCCTCGGTGCGGAGCGCTTCGAGGAGGAGCTCGGCGGGCCAGGGGTCGTGGAGGGCGTCGTAGTACGTGCGCCCGTCGAGCTCGCCGATGCGGGCGCCCGCCAGGTGGGGCGGGAGGGTCTCGCGCCCGGCGATGAGGAGCTGGTAGCAGTCGCCGGGCCCCGCGCCCTGCCCGGCGTGGGTGAGGACGTGGTGGAGGGACAGCCGTCCCCCCGGCGGCAGGAGTTCCGTCACGGAGACCGGCGTGAACCCGGTCACCGGGAGCCCCTTCCCCGCGAACCACCGCTGCCGGGGCAGCCATTCGCGCAGCAGGGGGGCCAGCGACGCGAGCAGGTCGGGGCCGGGACGCAGAGCCGTGTCCGCCATGACGTCGTCCTTTCCCCGGGGACCTGAACGGGTCGTGAGGGGTAGGGGTTTAGTGATGCGTGCCCCGGGCGGGGCGGAGGAAACCGCCCCGCCCGGACCTTCTGTGCCGGCCGGAGCCTCTAGCCAGGGGTGCCCCGCAGCCGGAACCAGTAGAAGCCGTGCCCCGCCAGGGTGAGCAGGTACGGGAGTTCGCCGACCGCCGGGAACCGCACCCCGCCGAACAGCTCCACCGGATGGCGTCCGTTGAAGCGGCTGAGGTCCAGCTCGGTGGGCTGCGCGAAGCGGGAGAAGTTGTGGACGCACAGCACGAGGTCGTCCTCGTACTCGCGCAGGAACGCGAGCACCGCCGCGTTGCTGGACGGGAGTTCGGTGAACGAGCCGAGCCCGAACGCCGGGTTCTGCTTGCGGATCTCGATCATCCGGCGCGTCCAGTGCAGCAGCGACGACGGCGACGACATGGACGCCTCGACGTTGGTGACCTGGTAGCCGTAGACCGGGTCCATGATCGTGGGCAGGTACAGCCGGCCCGGATCGCAGGACGAGAAACCGGCGTTGCGGTCCGGCGTCCACTGCATCGGCGTCCGTACCGCGTCCCGGTCGCCGAGCCAGATGTTGTCGCCCATGCCGATCTCGTCGCCGTAGTAGAGGATCGGCGAGCCGGGCAGGGACAGCAGCAGGGCGGTGAACAGCTCGATCTGGTTGCGGTCGTTGTCGAGGAGCGGCGAAAGCCTGCGCCGGATACCGATGTTGGCGCGCATCCGCGGGTCTTTCGCGTACTCCGCGTACATGTAGTCGCGTTCCTCGTCGGTGACCATCTCCAGCGTCAACTCGTCGTGGTTGCGCAGGAAGATGCCCCACTGGCAGTTCGACGGGATCGCCGGGGTCTTGGAGAGGATCTCGGAGACGGGGTAGCGCGACTCGCGGCGTACGGCCATGAAGATGCGCGGCATGACGGGGAAGTGGAACGCCATGTGGCACTCGTCGCCGCCGGAGGAGTAGTCGCCGAAGTAGTCGACGACGTCCTCGGGCCACTGGTTGGCCTCGGCGAGCAGGACGGTGTCCGGGTACTGCGCGTCGATCTCCTTGCGGACCCGCTTGAGGAAGTCGTGGGTAGCAGGAAGGTTTTCGCAGTTCGTTCCCTCGGCGGCGTACAGGTACGGCACGGCGTCGAGGCGGAAGCCGTCGATGCCGAGGTCGAGCCAGAACTTCAGCGCCGAGATCATCTCGTCCTGCACGGCCGGGTTCTCGTAGTTGAGGTCCGGCTGGTGGGAGAAGAACCGGTGGAAGAAGTACTGCTTGCGGACCGGGTCGAAGGTCCAGTTGGAGGCCTCGGTGTCGACGAAGATGATCCGCGCGTCCTCGTACTGCTTGTCGTCGTCGGCCCACATGTAGTAGTCGCCGTACGGGCCTTCGGGGTCCTTGCGGGACTCCTGGAACCACGGGTGCTGGTCGCTCGTGTGGTTCATGACGACGTCGATGATGACGCGCATCCCGCGCTGGTGCGCGGAGTCCACGAACTCCACGAAGTCGGCGAGGTCGCCGAACTCCGGGAGCACCGAGGTGTAGTCGGCGACGTCGTAACCGCCGTCCTTCAGCGGCGACTTGAAGAAGGGCGGCAGCCAGAGGCAGTCCACCCCCAGCCACTGGAGGTAGTCGAGTCTGGCCGTCAGCCCCTTCAGGTCGCCGACGCCGTCGCCGTTGGAGTCCTGGAAGGAGCGGACCAAGACCTCGTAGAACACGGCGCGTTTGAACCACTCGGGGTCGCGGTCCTTGGCCGGGGTGTCCTCGAAGGTGTCCTGTACGGGCTCGTTGACCATCATCGTGTGGCTGACCCTCCGATCTGCGGGTGGGACGGTCGCAGGACCGTCAGTACGTGCGCGGGCCGCGAACCCGGTTCCAGACGCACGTAGTTGGCCCTGCCCCAGTCATAGGTCTCGCCGGTCAGCTCGTCGCGCACCGGCACCGACTCGTGCCAGTCCAGGCCGAGTTGCGGCATGTCCAACGAGACCGTGGCCTCCTGGGTGTGGTGGGGGTCGAGATTGACGATCGTGAGAACCGTGTTCGACCCGGACGTCTTCGAGTAGGCGATCACCGCGTCCTTGTCCGCGTGATGGAAGTGCAGGTTCCGCAGCTGCCGCAGCGCCGGACTGGACCGGCGCACCTCGTTCAGGCGGGTGATCAGCGGCGCGATGGTCGGCGCCGACTCCCAGTCCCTGGCCCGGAGTTGGTACTTCTCCGAGTCGAGGTACTCCTCGCTGCCCGCGCGCAGCGGCGTGTTCTCGCACAGTTCGTAGCCGCTGTAGATCCCCCACGAGGGCGACAGCGTCGCCGCCAGCACCGCGCGCGCCTCGAACGCCGGACGGCCGCCGTGCTGGAGGTACTCGTGCAGGATGTCCGGGGTGTTCGCGAAGAAGTTCGGCCGCATCGAGGCGGCCGTCTCCCGGGACAACTCCGTGAGGTACGCGGTGAGTTCGTCCTTCGAGTTGCGCCAGGTGAAATAGGTGTACGACTGCTGGAAGCCGATCTCGCCGAGCGTGCGCATCATCGCGGGACGCGTGAACGCCTCGGCGAGGAAGATCACGTCCGGGTCGGTGCGGCCGATCTCGCCGAGGACCCGCTCCCAGAACACGACGGGTTTCGTGTGCGGGTTGTCGACGCGGAAGATCCGCACGCCGACCGCCATCCAGTGCCGCAGCACCCGCAGGGTCTCCGCGACCAGTCCGTCCATGTCCGCGTCGAACGCGATGGGGTAGATGTCCTGGTACTTCTTCGGCGGGTTCTCCGCGTACGCGATCGTCCCGTCCGGCCGGTGGTGGAACCACTCCGGGTGCTCGGCGACCCACGGGTGGTCCGGCGAGCACTGCAACGCGAAGTCGAGCGCGACCTCAAGTCCCAGTTCACCGGCCCTGCTGACGAACCACGCGAAGTCGTCCAGGGTCCCCAGCGCCGGGTGCACCGCGTCGTGGCCGCCCTCAGGGGAGCCGATCGCCCACGGCACGCCGACGTCGTCCGCCGTGGGGGTGAGGGAGTTGTTGCGGCCCTTGCGGAACGTCGTCCCGATGGGGTGGATCGGCGGCAGGTAGACGACGTCGAAGCCCATCGCGGCGATCTCCGGCAGCCGCCGGGCCGCCGTGCGGAACGTGCCGTGCGGTACTTCCGGCGTCCCCTCCGAACGCGGGAAGAACTCGTACCACGACCCGAACAGCGCCCGCTCCCGCTCCACCAGCAGCGGCAACTCCTCGGAGGAGGTGACCAGGTCACGCAGCGGGTGCGCGGCGAGCACGGCGTCGACCTCGGGGGTGAGGGCGGCGCGCAGCCGTTCGGCGGGGGGCAGGGAACCGTTGCGGAGCGCGGATACGGCGGCCCTGAGGGCGCCGGAGTCGACGGGGACCCGCTCGTACAGCCGCGCCCCCTCCTCCAGGACCAGTTCCGTGTCGATCCCCGCCGGGATCTTGATCCGCGCGTGGTGGCGCCAGGTCGAGACCGGGTCGCTCCACGCCTCCACGGCGTACGTCCACAGGCCGGGCGCGTCCGGGGTGACGTCCGCGCCCCACCGGTCGGTGCCGGGGGCGAGCTCACGCATGGGGGTCCAGGGGCCGGGGTTACCCCGGTGGTCCTTGAGTACGACGTTGGCGGCGACGGCGTCGTGGCCCTCGCGGAAGACGGTCGCCGAGACCTCGAAGGTCTCGCCGGCGACCGCCTTGGCGGGCCTGCGGCCCCGCTGGACGACAGGGCGGACGTCCAGCACGGGTATCCGGCCGGTCACCGGGGCCGGTGGGGGAGCCGTTCGGGTGTGCGGGCCTGCTCGGGAACCGGAGGGTCGCTCCGGCGCGGGACGGGGTGTCGGGGGTGCCGACGGGCGTTGTGTGGCGGGCATGACCGCTCCTGTCCGCGTCAACGAGGGGTGGGCGCAGG
>NZ_LIRL01000594.1 GCF_001419795.1 Streptomyces niveiscabiei | reverse complement strand
GCGGGGAGGCCGGCGAGGTACTCCGGGTCGAGGCGGGTGGCGTCGGCGACCATCGCGCGGATCTCGCGCTCGACGTCGGTTTCGGGGGTGGTCATGCTTCGGGGGTCTTCCTGACGTGGAGGTACGAGGGCGGCTGGGGGAGGGGGGCCGCGAGGGAGCGGGTGAGTACGGGGAGGGTGGCGCTGTCCGTGCCGACCGTGCCGCTTGTACCGGCCGTGCCGTCTGTGTCGGCTGTTCTGCGCAGCCCCGCCTGCCGCAGCAGGAGGCGCATCTCCAGGTTGGCGTCCGTCGGGCGCAGGGTGACGGAAAAGTTGTGTACGCCGTTTCCGCGCGCTTTCTCCATCAGGTGGATCAGGAACGCCGCCGCCGCGCCCCGGCCCGCGACCCGGCAGGACAGCGCGAGGAGGGGGACCGACCAGGTGTCCGGCGCCGAGTGGTCGACGAGGGCGGCGCCGATGATGCCGTAGTCGCCGAAGCGGTCGGACATGCGGGCGGTGTGGAGGGTGTGCGTGCCGGTGTCGGCGACCAGGGCGCGCAGCGTCTCGGGGGAGAGGCCCGAGGAGTTCAACCGGTGGGTGCGGGCGGCGAGTTCGAGGGCGCGGGGGACGTCCGCCGGGGTGGCCGGGCCGATCGTCAGGCGCATGTCGCACCAGGCGAGGAACTCCTCGCGGGTGCCCTCGAAGCGGTCGCCCTCCGCGCGGCGCACCGCCTCCGTGCGGTAGCGGTCGACGCGGGCGCGGGACTCCGGGGTGACCTCCTTGCCCTCGAACTCCGCGAGCAGCAGGGGGAGTTCCTCGGGGGCGAGGGTGGTGACGCCGGGCAGCAGGGCCGCCACCTCGGCGCGTTCGTACGGGGAGTCGTCGACGAGGAGCAACGAGTCGGTGGCGATGCCGAGTTCCTCGGCGATCCGGCGCAGGGCGACGCTCTTGTCCTGCCAGGAGACCTGGGGGGACAGGAAGCGGGCGTGCACGTCCGGGAGGTGCTCCGCGAGGCGGTCCAGGACCGTCGGCGCGCTGCGCGACGCGATGCTGCTGAGCACGCCGTGGGCCGTGAGGGTGTCGATCGCGGCGAGCATCTCCGGGCGGGGGGTGGGCGGTTCATCGGTCGGGGTCTCGACCGCGACCTCGTCCCACAGGGTGCCGTCGAGGTCCCAGACGACGCACTTGACGTGGCCGTACGTGGTCACCGGGCGTCCTCCGCCGGTTCGTTGCCCGCCGGGAGCTTCAGTTTCATCGTGAGGCTCGTCGGGTCGAAGCCGAACTGGCGGTAGACCGTGCGCATCGGGACGTTGCCGACGTGGACCCGGCCGGTGACCTCCTCGATGCCGTTCGCCAGGCAGAACTCCAGGCCCGCCGTGAGGAGGAGTTCGGCGACGTCCGCCCGGTTGTCGAGCGGGGAGACCGCCAGGGAGCGGAAGTTGGCGTAGCGGTCGCCGGTCATCGCGTTCGTGTTGATGCTGATCCAGCACCAGCCGACGGGGGCGCCGTCCGGGGCCGCCGCGACGATCATGCCCGCGCGGTTCTTCTCCATCGCCCTGCCGAGACGGGCCGACCAGACCGCCGGGTCGTCGATGGCGTCCTCGCCGAAGGAGACGCGGGCGATCTCGGCCTCGAACTCGCCGATCGCGGGGAGGTCGGGTTCGGCGGCCTGGCGGGTGAGGTAGGGGGCGGCGCGGTGGGTGAGGG
>NZ_LIRL01000593.1 GCF_001419795.1 Streptomyces niveiscabiei | reverse complement strand
CCCTACTCCCGCCCCACCAACGTCAGCAACGTAACCTCCGGCGGACAAGCAAACCTCACCGGCGTATACCGATTCGTCCCACACCCCGCCGACACATGCATGTATGCCGTCCGCCCCCCGACCGTATGCGTCGACAACCCCTTCACCCGCCCCGCATCCAGATCACAGTTGGTCACCAGCGCCCCGTAGAACGGCACGCACAACTGCCCCCCATGCGTATGCCCCGCGAGGATCAGCGGATAGTCATCGGCGGTGAAGGAATCCAGCACCCGCAGATACGGCGCGTGCACCACCCCCATCGAGAAGTCCGCGGAGCCGGACGGCCCCCCGGCGACCCGCTCGTACCGGTCCCGCCGGATGTGCGGATCGTCGAGCCCGGTCAGCTCGATGGAGACCCCGTCGATCTTCAGGACACCCCGCGTGTTGGTGAGGTCGAGCCACCCGGCCCCGTCGAACCCGTCCCGCAGGCTCTCCCAGTCGATGTGGACGACGTCGACGGCGGGCGCGTTGCCGTTCAGCCCGTGCCGGCCGCTGGCCTTCTCGAAGAGGTACTTCGCGGGATTGCGCAGCCGGGGCCCGTAGTAGTCGTTGGACCCGAAGACATAGGCGCCCGGGAACTCCATCAGCGGCCCGAGCGCGTCCAGCGTCTCGGGGATGCCGTCGGGGTCGGAGAGGTTGTCGCCGGTGTTGATGACGAAGTCGGGCCGCAGCCCGGCGAGCGACCGCAGCCACCGCTGCTTCTTGCGCTGCCCGCCGACCATGTGGATGTCGGAGACCTGGAGCACCCGCAGGGGCCGCATCCCCGGCGGCAGCACCGGTACGGTCACCCGTCGCAGCCGGAACGAACGGGCCTCGAACCCGGCGGAGTAGGCCAGTCCGGCGGCGCCAACCGCCGCGATTCCCAAGGGGACTCCATAACGCGCGCGCATACCCCCATCGTGTCAGACCCGACCGGGACCCTTGACCACACGCCCCCCGCGTAATAGGGAAGCCCCTTTCTTCCCGCACCTGCCACAATCGACGTCATGACCACGCTCAAGTCCAAGCTCCAGGAAGACCTCAACACCGCGATCAAGGCCCGCGACGAGCTGCGCTCCTCGACGCTGCGCCTCACGCTCACCGCGATCACGAAGGAGGAGGTCGCGGGTACGGAGAAGCGCGAGCTCTCCGACGACGAGGTCCTCAAGGTGCTCGCCCGCGAGGCGAAGAAGCGCCGGGAGGCGGCCGAGGCGTTCGCGCAGGGCGGCCGGGCGGAGCAGGCGGCGCGGGAGAAGGAGGAGGGCGAGGTCCTCGCCGAGTACCTCCCCAAGCAGCTGAGCGACGAGGAGCTGACGGAGATCGTCACGGCGGCGGTCGCCGAGGCCAAGGCGTCCGGCGCGGAGGGCCCCCGCGCGATGGGCGCGGTCATGAAGCTCGTCAACCCGAAGGTCGCGGGCCTCGCGGAGGGCGGCCGGGTCGCGGCGACGGTCAAGAAGCTCCTGGCAGGCTGACCAACGCAGGCCGAGCCCACCGGCCGACCCTCTCCGAGCAACAAAGGGCGCCCTCATCACCGTACAAATCTGTACGAGGACGAGGGCGCCCTTTCGCAGGTCAGTGGCCGGACCTCAGTTCCGACCCCCGTTGCCGTTCCCGTTGTTCCCGCGGAACAGGCCCTCGGGGAGGCCCGTGATCGTCGGTGTCGGGAAGTCGCCGTTCGAGCCGCCGTTGTTGGAGCCGCCGGAGGCCCCGCCGGTCGAGGTGTTCGCGCCGGTCGTGCCGCCGCCGATCAGGCCGCCGAGGAAACCGCCGTTGTTGTCGCCGTTGTTGTTGTCGTTGCCCCGGCCGCGGCCGTTCCCGTTGCCCCGGCCGCCGTTGTTGCCGTTGTTGTCCAGGCGGCTGCCGGGGATGGTGACGGTGTGGAAGGACGGGGAGTCCTTGCCGGAGAGGGCGCCGGTCATGGCGTCCTTCCAGATCGGGCCGGGGGTGTCGCCGCCGTAGACGAGGGAGTGGTACTCGCCGCCGATGTAGATGTTCTCCATCTCGACCTTCTGCGTGGCGCTGCCGACCCAGACGGCGCCGGAGAGGTTCGGCGTGTACCCGGCGAACCAGGCGTTCTTGCGGGAGTCGGTGGTACCGGTCTTGCCCGCGTTGGCACGGTCCTTGAGGCCGGCCGTCTTACCGGTACCGGAGTCGACCACCCCGCTGAGCAGCGTGTTGATCGTGTCGGCGGTCTTCTCGCTCATCGCCCGCGAGCAGGTGGACTTCGGCACGTCGAGGGACTTCTTCGTGTTCCCGACGGTCTGCGTGATCGACTCGATGGCGACCGGCGTGCAGTACATCCCGCGCGAGGCGAACGCGGCGTACGCGCTGGCCATGGTCAGCGGGGAGAGACCGGTGGACCCGAGGGTCATGGACGACGGCACCTCGGGCACCTTGTCGCCGTTGCCCTGCACCACGCCGAGGCCGTCGATCATCTTGGACACCGGGCACATGCCGACGTCCTCCAGCATCTGCACGAAGTACGTGTTGACCGAGAGCTCCATCGCCTTGCGCAGGTCGTAGGGCCCGACCTCGGACTCGCTCTCGTTCTCCACCGTGTCGTTCCCGGTGTTGCGCCAGTCCTTGCCGCTGCACGTGGAGACCCGCTCCGGGTAGGGCATGTCGAACGGCGCCGGGTACACCTGGTTCGCCGGCTTCCCGTCCTCCAGCGCCGCCGCCGCGAGGAACGGCTTGAACGTCGAACCCGTCGGCCAGCCGAAGTTGGAGCCGCCGTACGCCGAGTCGACCGAGTAGTTGTACTCCGTCTCGTTCTTGCCGTAGCCGTACGGCTTCGACTGGCCCATGCCGAGGATCTTGCCGGTGCCGGGCTCGACGAGGGTGACGGCCGTCGCGACCTTGTCGGACTGGTAGACGTGGTCCTTGATCGAGTCCTGCACGGACTCCTGGGCCTGCGGGTCCAGGGTCGTACGGATCGTCAGGCCGCCCTGGTTCCAGACCTTCGCGCGGTCCTCCTTGGTCTTGCCGAAGACCGGGTTGGTGAGGAAGACCTTCTCGACGTACTTGCAGAAGAACCCGGCGCCCTTGACGGCGGTGATGCAGCCGTTCTTCGGCTGGGTGACCTTCAGGCCCAGCGGCGCGGCCTTCGCCTTGTCGGCGTCCGCCTGCGAGACGTCGCCGAGCTGGGCCATGCGCTGGATCACGACGTTGCGGCGCAGGGTCGCCTGCTTCTCGTCGTTGATCGGGTCGTACAGGCTCGGCGACTGGACGATGCCCGCGAGCAGCGCCGACTCCTGGAGGTTCAGGTCCTTCGCGTGCTTGGAGAAGTACCGCTGGGAGGCGGCCTCCACGCCGTACGCCTGCTGGCCGAAGAACGTGATGTTGAGGTAGTTCTCCAGGATCTTCTTCTTGCCCAGCTCCTCCTCGACCTGGATCGCGTACTTCAGCTCGCGGATCTTGCGGCCGATCGTCTGCTGGGTGGCCTCGGCGACCTTCGTCGGGTCGTCACCGGCCTCCTCGACGAAGACGTTCTTCACGTACTGCTGGGTCAGCGTCGAGGCGCCCTCCGAGACGCCGCCGCTCTGCGCGTTCTTGTTCAGCGCGCGCAGGATGCCCTTCAGGTCGACCGCGCCGTGCTGGTAGAAGCGCGAGTCCTCGATCGCGACGATCGCCTTCTGCATGTACGGCGAGATGTCCTTGAGGTCGACGACCGTGCGGTCGCGCGAGTACACGGACGCGATCCGGTTGCCCTCGGCGTCCAGGATCGAGGTGCGCTGGCTGAGCGGGGGCGTCTTCAGGTTGGCCGGGAGCTCGTCGAACGACTCCACCGACCCCTTCGCGGCGAGGCCCAGCGCGCCGACGGCCGGCAGGGCGATCCCCGCCAGGACCGCGCCCGACAGGACACTGACACCGAGGAACTTGGCGGCCTGCTGCGTCGTGGACAGACCACCGCCCGAGCGCTTCTTTGGCATGCACGCCAGCCTAATCCGTCGTTCCGGGGCTTCCGGCGGTGCGGGCGGGGGTGAGGCTGTTC
>NZ_LIRL01000592.1 GCF_001419795.1 Streptomyces niveiscabiei | reverse complement strand
CACCTAAGGGGCGCGGGGAACTGCGCGACCAGCCACGACGAACCGGCAGCCGCAAAGTTCTCCACGCCCCGACGGCGTCTAGGCGCTCGTCACTTCCACAGCGGCAAGACTCTTCTTCCCCCGCCGCAGCACGAGCCACCGACCGTGCAGCAGATCTTCCTTCGCCGGCACCGCATCCTCGGAAGCGACCTTCGCATTGTTCACGTAGGCCCCGCCTTCCTTGACGGCCCGCCGCGCAGCGGACTTGCTGGCCACCAGCCCGACCTCCGCGAACAGGTCCACCACGAGCCCGAGCTCGGCGACCTGCACGTGCGGCAGCTCGGAGAGCGACGCCGCCAGCGTCTTCTCGTCGAGGTCCGCCAACTCGCCCTGCCCGAACAGCGCCTTGGACGCGGCGACCACGGCCTCC
Source organism: Streptomyces niveiscabiei (assembly GCF_001419795.1). Taxonomy (GTDB): domain Bacteria; phylum Actinomycetota; class Actinomycetes; order Streptomycetales; family Streptomycetaceae; genus Streptomyces; species Streptomyces niveiscabiei. Next base: position 10,284 of record NZ_LIRL01000592.1, on the reverse strand, counting down.
ATCTGGTCCGCGCCGTGCACCAGCGTCGTCAGCTCCTCGGCGAGCGCCCGCTGAGCGGCCCGCGCCTGCGGACGCTCCTCGGTCTGCCGCTCCAGCTCCTCGATCTCCTCGCGGGAACGGAAGCTGAAGATGCGCAGGAACTTGGAGACGTCCCGGTCGTCCGCGTTCAGCCAGAACTGGTAGAACGCGTACGGCGTCGTCATCTCCGCGTCGAGCCAGATCGTCCCGGACTCGGTCTTGCCGAACTTTGTGCCGTCCGCCTTCGTGATCAGCGGCGTCCCCAGCGCGTGCACCTCGGCCTGCGGCTCGACCCGGTGGATCAGGTCCGTGCCCGACGTGAGGTTGCCCCACTGGTCGCTGCCGCCGGTCTGGAGCGTGCAGCCGTAGCGGCGGTACAGCTCCAGGAAGTCCATGCCCTGGAGGATCTGGTAGCTGAACTCCGTGTAGCTGATGCCCGCGTCGGAGTTGAGCCGCCGGGAGACGGCCTCCTTGGCGATCATCTTGTTGACCCGGAAGTACTTGCCGACGTCCCGCAGGAACTCGATGGCCGACATGCCCTGGGTCCAGTCCAGGTTGTTGACCATCCGCGCGGCGTGGGGCCCCTCGAAGTCGAGGAACCGCTCGATCTGCCCGCGCAGCCGCTCCACCCAGCCGGCCACGACCTCGGGCGCGTTCAGCGTGCGCTCCGCCGTCGGCTTCGGGTCGCCGATCAGGCCCGTCGCCCCGCCGACCAGGCCGAGCGGACGGTTGCCGGCCTGCTGGATCCGCCGCATCGTCAGGATCTGCACGAGGTTGCCGAGGTGCAGGCTGGGCGCGGTCGGGTCGAAGCCGCAATAGAACGTGACGGGACCGTCCGCGAACGCCTTGCGCAATGCGTCCTCGTCAGTGGAGAGGGCGACCAGCCCGCGCCACTTCAGCTCGTCGACGATGTCCGTCACGGTTCTCTTGTCTCCTAGATCACACAGATGAAGATCACGCAGGCGGCCGACCGGCCACCGCCTACGAGGTTATACGCCCTGACTGACAGAGCTCATATTGAAATCCGGCACCCGCAGCGCCGGCATCGCCGCCCGCGTGAACCAGTCGCTCCACTCCCGCGGCAGCGTCTTCTCCGTACGCCCCGCCTCGACGGCCCGCCCCAGCAGGTCCACCGGCGACTCGTTGAACCGGAAGTTGTTGACCTCCCCGACGACCTCGCCGTCCTCGACGAGGTACACGCCGTCCCGGGTGAGCCCGGTGAGCAGCAGCGTCGCCGGGTCGACCTCGCGGATGTACCACAGGCACGTCAGCAGCAGCCCCCGCCCGGTCGCCGCGACCATCTCGTCCAGGGACTGCGAGCCACCGCCGTCGAGGATGAGGTTGTCGCCGCCGGGAGCGACCGGCAGCCCGGTGAGCGCGGCGCTGTGCCGGGACGTGACCAGGTTCTTCAGCTCGCCGTTCCCGACCCACTCGGTCGCCCGCACGGGCAGCCCGTTGTCGAAGACGGACGTGTCGCCGCCGGAGGAGTGCGCGATGACGAACGGCGCGGATTCGAGCCCCGGCTCGTGCGGGTCGCTGCGCAGCGACAGCGGCAGCTCGGTCAGCCGCTCACCGAGCCGCGTACCGCCGCCCGGCTTCGAGAACACCGTCCGCCCCTCGGTCGCGTCCCGCCCCGACTGCGACCACATCTGGTAGATCAGCAGGTCGGCGACGGCGGTCGGCGGCAGCAGCGTCTCGTACCGCCCGGCGGGCAGCTCGATACGCCGCTGGGCCCAGCCCAGGCGTACGGCCAGCTCCGCGTCCAGCGCGGCCGGGTCGACGTCCTTGAAGTCCCGTGTGGAGCGCCCGGCCCACGCGGAGCGCGTACGGTCGGGCGACTTGGCGTTCAGCTCCAGGGTGCCGTTGGGCTGGTCGTGCCGCAGCCGCAGCCCCGTCGAGGTGCCGAGGTAGGTGGAGACCAGCTCGTGGTGGGCGAAGCCGTACAGCTCGCGCCCGCCCTCCCGCGCGCGGGCGAACGCCTCGCCCAGCGCGGGCGCGAAGTCCGCGAACACGGCGGACGACGTCTCGGCGGGCGCCTCGGTGAACTCCGGCGAGAGCGGCGTGCCCGACACCAGCGGCTGCGCGTCCTCGGCGGGCCCGGCGGCGCGCGCGGCGTCCTCGGCGGCCCGGACGAGGGACTCCAGCTCGTCGCTCGTGACGGCGGCCCGCGTCACCACGCCCGACGCGGTGCCCTCCGCGCCGTCCACGGTCGCGATCACGGTCAGCGTCCGCCCGCGCGTGACGCCGTTCGTCGTCAGGGCGTTGCCCGCCCAGCGCAGGTTCGCCGACGACTGCTCGTCCGCGACGACGACGCACCCGTCCGCACGGGACAGCTCCAGGGCCCGCTCGACGATCTCGTGCGGCTTGCTGACGGCGGCACTCATCGCCCGGCCTCCTGAGTGGTGTTCAAAATGTTGACGCCCTTGAAGAGCGCGGACGGACAGCCGTGCGACGCCGCCGCGACCTGCCCCGGCTGGGCCTTGCCGCAGTTGAAGGCGCCGCCGAGCACGTACGTCTGGGGCCCGCCGACCGCCGTCATCGACCCCCAGAAGTCCGTGGTCGTCGCCTGGTACGCGACGTCCCGCAGCTGGCCGGCGAGGCGGCCGTTCTCGATGCGGAAGAAGCGCTGGCCGGTGAACTGGAAGTTGTAGCGCTGCATGTCGATGGACCAGGAGCGGTCGCCGACGACGTAGATGCCGCGCTCGACGCCCCCGATGAGGTCCTCCGTGGACATGCCGGCCGGGTCGGGGGCCAGCGACACGTTCGCCATGCGCTGGACGGGGACATGGCCCGGCGAGTCGGCGTACGCGCACCCGTTGGACCGACCGAGCCCCGTCAGCTTCGCGATGCGCCGGTCGAGCTGGTAGCCGACGAGCGTGCCCTTGCGGACCAGGTCCCAGGACTGGCCCGCGACCCCCTCGTCGTCGTACCCGATCGTCGCGAGCCCGTGCTCGGCCGTGCGGTCGCCGGTGACGTTCATCAGCTCGGAGCCGTACCGCAGTTTGCCGAGCTGATCGAAGGTCGCGAAGGAGGTCCCGGCGTACGCGGCCTCGTAGCCGAGCGCGCGGTCGAGTTCGGTGGCGTGGCCGATGGACTCGTGGATCGTCAGCCACAGGTTGGAGGGGTCGACGACGAGGTCGTACAGGCCCGCCTCGACGCTCGGCGCGCGCATCTTCTCCGCGAGCAGCGAGGGCATCTCGGCGAGTTCGGCGTCCCAGTCCCAGCCGGTGCCGGTGAGGTACTCCCAGCCCCGGCCGGCCGGCGGCGCGAGGGTGCGCATCGAGTCGAACTCGCCGCTGGACTCGTCGACGGAGACGGCCGTGAGCTGCGGGTGCAGCCGGACGCGCTGCTGCGTCGTCACCGTGCCCGCCGTGTCCGCGTAGAACTTGTTCTCGTGCACGGTCAGCAGCGAGGCGTCGACGTGGTCGACCCCGTCCGCCGCGAGCAGCCGCCCGCTCCACTCCCCGAGCAGCCCGGTCTTCTCCTCGTCCGGCACGGAGAACGGGTCGATCTCGTACGCCGACACCCACGTCTTCTCGGCGTGCACGGGCTCGGCCGCCAGCTCGACCCGCTCGTCGGACCCGGCGGCCCGGATGACCTGCGCGGACAGCTTGGCCATGGCGACGGCCTGCGAGGCGACCTTCGCGGCGGCGTCCATGCTCAGATCCACGCCGGAGGCGAACCCCCACGTCCCGCCGTGCACGACCCGCACGGCATACCCGAGATCCGTGGAATCGGACGACCCCGCCGGCCGCCCGTCCCTCAGCCGCCACGCCGCACTGCGCACCCGCTCGAACCGGAAGTCGGCGTGCTCGGCCCCCAACGCCCGCGCCCGCGCGAGCGCGGCATCCGCGAGGGCCCGTAGCGGGAGGGCCAGAAACGATGGATCGATCTCATGGGGCACGGGTGGGATCCCTTCGGGGTGCTCGCCTGTGATGACCGTCGCAGGCAGTGAATCATGTCCCACAGCCCGCGCTCCCTCGAAATCCTGTCCGGGCGGCTCTCCGGGGACCGGTCCGGAGGAGCTCGTGTCTCCGCCTGCAGATGCGAGGAACAGTCGAATTCGATCGGAACTGATCTATTGATGTTGCTCTTCCGTCCGGACCTGGGTGTTCGGTGGGGCGAGAAAGATCTTGTGTGCCCCTGGGGGGTGGCGTGGGGCCTCTGACCTGCTGTGAAAGCGGAGGAGGTGCTGAAGTCCCGATGTATTACGGGAAAGTTGAATCACTTGTTCCGTAAAACGCTCTGGTTTGTACGCCGTTGTGTGAACGAGTGTTTGTCGGAGGTGCAGAGTAGTGTGAAAAGTCGCCAGGAGTTGACGAGCAACTCCTGTGCGAGTGAAGGCGTGTGGAGGCGTACGTGGTCGGACCGCTGGTGTCTGTGAAGACCCTCTCCTGCAAGGAGCTCCGAGAGGTCGCGGACCGGCTCGTCAAGGCTGGGTGGGAGCTGCGTGCCGAAGGGCACAAGGCCACGCTGTACTGCCCGTGCGAAGGGCAGTGCACGACCATTCCCGTCCCCTGCACGCCGGGGAACCCGGGGAACGCGGCACGCCGGATCGCGCGCCGAGCGAAGCTCTGCCCGCTTCCCGCGGGGGACCCGCGCCGTAGCCGTCGAGGTGGTGTTGACGTTTGACAACAGGTGATGGGTGGGAAAAGCTGTAGGACGGGGTGGCGAATCCCGGCGCGTCACACGTCAGCCGGGAGGGACGGCGCTACCAGGGGGGATGGGGCTGCTGTGGCATTTGCGGAGTACGAGTTCCAGTTCGTGGTCGATGGCATCGATGTGGACGACGAGGCCGCGGTCGACGTGGTCCACGAGAAGTTCGACGGCCTGCTCACCCGTCACCGGGACCGGCATCTGCTGGACGTGGCGGAGACAGGGGCCAGCACGATCGACGCGGCGCATCGCATCGTCGTGCGGCTGCGCAAAACGCTGCCCGGCCTGCGGTTGCTGAGGATCGACCCGGACCTGGTGGGAGTCTCCGACATCGCCGAGCGGGTCGGGAACACGCGGCAGAACGTGCAGCAGTGGGTCAACGGGGAGCGCAGAGCGGGCTCGGAACCCTTCCCCGCGCCGGAGGGGGTGGCCGGGCGATCGGCCGTGTGGCGGTGGGGAGACGTCAACGCCTGGCTCGCCGCTGTCGGCGAGGGTGACGGTGTCCATGTCCCGACCCGTGAAGAGGCCCTGCAGATCGACTATTTCCTGCCCTCCTGGCGGCGGACTCTGGACGACGGACTGCCATTGGTCAACGCGGTACCCGCGGTCGAGGGCGACGAGGACGGGACCGAGCGTGAGGCGGTGAGGAGGCTTCTGGAGGGCACGCTGACCGAGCCCGGAATACTGGAGAGGATCTCCGCCTTCCCCCGGCTGGACCAGCAGCGGCTCACTGTTGTCTGCGCGGTCCTGACCGATCGTCTGGACGGTGTCGTCCGCCGGATCGGACACGACGAGACCTGGGCGGTACTGGCGTTCAAAGGCCCCAGCGGCGAACTGTGCCTGCGACCGGTCGGCACGGGCGAGGCTCCGGGCGCGGTGCCGGCGTCCCAGTTGGGGCTCGGCGCCGATGCCACGGTCGGAGACCTGCTTCTCGTCCAGGCCAACGGCTCGGTGAATCCCGCCGTTCCCATGACCCCCGTGGGCCTGTAGGGCTGACGTCCCAGGGTTTCTCCGCGGCCCCGACTCCCGCCGCGTTACGTTGAGTTCGTGACGAAGGAACACCGTACGCCCAGACAGCGCGCAACCGTCCGGACCGAGTCCGCCGCCGGGTTCGCCGAGGAGAGCGAGCGGCTGGCGGAGCGGTATCCCGAGGAGCGGGAGACGCTGCTCCTGGAGGCCGCGGGGGAGTGGAGCGCGGCGGGGGAGCACACCAGGGCGCTCGCGTTGTACAACCGGCTGCTGGCGGAGGGGGCGGCCGAACCGGATCTGGTGGACGCCTTCCGGATCGGCGAGCTGTGGGAGGCAGGCCGGACCGAACAGGCGCGCGCGGCGGCGGAGGCGTTCCGCGTCCGGCACCCCCGGCACCCGGGGGCGTGGAACATCGTCGCCGAGCACTACGAGATGGCCGAGGAGACGGCGACGGCCGCCGAGTGCTTCACGGCGGCCCTCGCGCACATCCTGGGCACGGCGGACGTCGTGAAGGGCAGTCGGGATTCCGACGACCTGGAGTCGCTCGTCATCGGCAGGCACCGGGTACGGCGGAAACTGGGCGAACCCCACGACGACTGGGACGACGCCGCCCACGAGGTCCACGACCGGCGCGCCCTGCCCCTCCTCGGCAGGGTGCGCCCGCTCGACGAGATGCACGATCCGGGGTTCATGGAACGGTTCGTGCGTGAGTCCCTCGACGCGCCCCCGGCCGAGCACGGCCCGCTGAAGACGTGCGTCCTGTACTGGCCGAAGGACGAGTTCGCGGACCTCCTGGCCCGCCACCCGGCCGTCGCCGGTTCCTACGGTGACGACCATCCCGCTCACCTCCGACAGGTCGAGCACGCGTTGCGCGAACTGTCCGACCAGGGCGCCGTCCGCCTGGCGGTGGGCCGGGCGACGGTGGACGCCCTGGAGGCGTACACCCGTGAGAACGGCGGCTCCCCCGACAATCCCGGCACCCGGTCCGCCTACGCCGCCGACCTCGCCCGCACCGGCCGCACGGCCGACTGGCCCCCGCCCCGCAACGGCCCCTGCTGGTGTGGATCCGGGCGCAAGTACAAGAAGTGCTGCGGAAACCCGGCCCTGGGGTGAACGCGGACGCGACTGTAGGAACCCCACAGCCAGGTTCATGACCCACTGTCGGTGCCCGAATGTCCGTGAAAGGGGGTGGGCGGATAGGTTTTCGGGGAAGCCGCCTGTCGGTCCAACGGCCGGGCGGATGTGTCAGACCCCTATCGAAAGGGTGATCCGTTGAGCCGCTCGGTTCTCGTCACCGGAGGCAACCGGGGCATCGGCCTCGCCATCGCCCGCGCATTCGCCGACAACGGCGACAAGGTCGCGATCACGTACCGCACGGGTGAGCCTCCGGAGGCCCTCACCAAACTGGGCTGCCTCGCGGTCAAGTGCGACATCACCGACCCCGAGCAGGTCGAGCAGGCGTACAAGGAGATCGAGGAGCAGCACGGCAACGTCGAGGTGCTCGTCGCCAACGCCGGCGTCACCAAGGACCAGCTCCTGATGCGCATGTCCGAGGACGACTTCACGTCGGTCGTCGACACGAACCTCACCGGCACCTTCCGGGTCGTCAAGCGCGCCAACCGCGGCATGCTGCGCGCCAAGAAGGGCCGCGTCGTCCTGATCTCCTCGGTCGTCGGCCTGTACGGCTCGCCGGGCCAGGCGAACTACGCCGCCTCCAAGGCCGGCCTCGTCGGCTTCGCCCGCTCCCTCGCCCGCGAGCTGGGCTCCCGCAACATCACCTTCAACGTCGTGGCCCCCGGTTTCGTCGACACCGACATGACCAAGGTCCTCACCGACGAGCAGCGCGCCGGCATCGTGTCCCAGGTGCCGCTCGGCCGCTACGCGCAGCCGGAGGAGATCGCCGCGACGGTGCGGTTCCTCGCCTCCGACGACGCCTCGTACATCACTGGAGCCGTCATCCCCGTTGACGGCGGACTGGGAATGGGTCACTGATCACCATGAGCGGAATCCTCGACGGCAAGCGCGTCCTGATCACCGGCGTGCTGATGGAGTCCTCCATCGCCTTCCACGCCGCGAAGCTGGCCCAGGAGCAGGGCGCCGAGATCATCCTCACGGCGTTCCCGCGCCCGACGCTCACCGAGCGCATCGCGAAGAAGCTGCCCAAGCCCACCAAGGTCATCGAGCTGGACGTCACCAACGACGAGCACCTGGGCCGGCTGGCCGACGTCGTCGGCGAGGAGCTCGGCGGCCTCGACGGCGTCGTCCACTCCATCGGCTTCGCGCCGCAGGACGCGCTCGGCGGGAACTTCCTCAACACGCCGTTCGAGTCCGTGGCCACCGCCATGCACGTCTCGGCGTACTCCCTCAAGTCGCTCACCATGGCCTGCCTGCCGCTGATGCAGAGCGGCGGCTCCGTCGTCGGCCTCACCTTCGACGCGCAGTACGCCTGGCCGCAGTACGACTGGATGGGCCCCGCCAAGGCCGCGCTCGAAGCGACCAGCCGCTACATCGCCCGCGACCTCGGCAAGCAGAACATCCGCTGCAACCTCATCTCCGCGGGCCCGATCGGCTCCATGGCCGCGAAGTCGATCCCCGGCTTCAGCGATCTGGCCGCCGTCTGGGACCACCGCTCCCCGCTGGAGTGGGACCTCAAGGACCCCGAGCCGGCTGGCAAGGGCATCGTCGCGCTGCTCAGCGACTGGTTCCCGAAGACGACGGGCGAGATCATCCACGTGGACGGCGGGCTGCACGCGATCGGCGCGTGACGCTGCCGCTGAGGCCGGGCGTGGACCGAGGCCGGGCTTCGCCCCGGGCCCGGTGCCCGCTCGGCTCCGGTTTCACCGAGGGTCCGTCTCCGGGAGCTGTCTCCCGGGTGCGGGCCCTCACCCGTTCGGCCCTCCAGACCGGGCCCCCGCGGCGGTCGAGGGACAGGCTGGGAGTACGCCTGTAGGAGTACGTCTCTCCCAGGAGGTTCCCTTGTGCGCCTGTCCCGCAGCGTCACCCCTGCGATAGCCGCCGTCACCCTGCTGCTCTGCCTGCCGTACGAGGCGCTGCCCCGCGCGCGCGAGCCTGAACGGGAGCCGTCGGCGCAGCCGTTCGGCGCCGAGTGCCGTACCGGCGTGGAGGGTTCCCGCGCCGTCGCCTGGTGCCACAACCCCTACCCCGACACGGACCGGGTCCGCCTGCACGTGGAGTGCGCGCGCTGGTGGGACGTCGACACGGACACGTCACCCGTCGACGTGGGCCCGGCCAGGACCGTACGCCTGACCGGCCGGTGCTGGAAGGAGATCCGTACGGTGTGGGTCAGCCACCAGCGGGGGTGACCGTCCCGAACCGGCACCCGAACGCGTGGCCCGCGGCCTCCGCCGCCGCCCCCTGCGCGTCCCCCGCGCGGATCGCCTCGATCAGCCGCGCGTGTTCCACGTACGACCCCGGCGACAGCTCCGGGCCCACGTCGTCGCGCAGGAAGTCCCGCAGCACCTCGCCGAGATCGGCGTACAGCGCGGTCATCGCGTCGTTGTGGGACGCCGCCACCACCGCCAGGTGCAGCGTCGCGTCCGCCGCCACGAACGCCTCCCGCTCCCCGGACGCCCACGCCTCCTCCCGCCGCGCCAGCAGCGCGTCCAGCTGACGCAGGTCCTTGTCCGTACGGCGCTCGGCGGCCAGCCGCGCCGCGCTGGACTCCAGGGCCGCGCGCAGCTCGGCGATGTGCCGGGGGTCGGCGTCGGCGAAGCGGCGCTGCATGACGCCGGCGAGTTCGCTCGTCGCGGCGACGTACGTCCCCGAGCCCTGCCGGATGTCGAGCAGGCCGTTGTGCGCGAGCGCGCGGACCGCCTCGCGGACGGTGTTGCGGGCCACGCCCAGCTGCTCGACCAGCTCGGGTTCGGTGGGGATACGGGAGCCGACGGGCCACTCACCGGAGGTGATCTGCTGGCGCAGCGCCGCGATGACCTGTTCGGAGAGGGCGGAGCGGTGGGGGTGCGTCAGGGCCATGGGACACCTTCGCACGGGAGGGGCGGGGCGGACGAGGTGGCCCGACCGGCCATAGCTGGACAGCGAATCATCCTATGATTCTATGATGGGTGCATGGTGAGCAAGACGACACGGCGTACGACGGTCCCGGCACCCCTCTCGTCCTCGGCACCGGCCGCACCGGCCGCACCGGAACCCGGCCCGCGCACGCCCGCCCGGGCGAAACGGCTCCTCGTCCTCGCGATCGTCCTCACCGCCGTCAACCTCCGCCCCGCCATCACCAGCCTCGGCGCGCTCCTCGAAGACGTCCGCGCCGGCCTGGGCATGAGCGGCGGCGTCGCCGGCCTCCTCACGTCCCTGCCGCCCCTCTGCTTCGCGGTCTTCGGCATCGCCGCCCCGCGCCTGGCGGGCCGCTTCGGCGCCACCCGGGTCGTCGGCGCGGGCCTGATCGCCCTCACCACCGGCCTCCTCCTGCGCCCCTACGCCGGCGGCGTCCCCGGCTTCCTCGCCGCCAGCGCCCTCGCCCTCATGGGCATCGCCGTCGGCAACGTCCTCATGCCGGTCATCGTCAAACGCCACTTCCCCGACCGCGTGGGCCCCATGACGGGCCTGTACTCCATGGGCCTGGCCCTCGGCACAGCCGCGGCAGCCGCGGCTGTGCCGAGGGCC
>NZ_LIRL01000591.1 GCF_001419795.1 Streptomyces niveiscabiei | reverse complement strand
GCACCGCCCCCGCGTCCCCCAACAACCGCACCGCGCCGGCCGGATTGACACACAACCCCGCCTCCGCGGCCACCCCGACCGCCTCTGCCAACGCGCCCTCGTCCCGGAAGTCGACGACCATCAACCGCTCCGAGAAATCCCCGAGTTGACCCTCCGAGGGACATCCCTCCGCATCGCACAACGACCACACCCGGAACCCCGCCGCGCCCGCCGCCCGCACGACCTCCACGGACGGTCCGACGAGCAGGATCCGGGACTGCCGGGACGGTTCACTCATGACGAAGGCTTTCGCGAGAAGAAGAGGGAGAAGGGGCGCACAACGACGCCAAAAGCCGGGCCCGGACGCCGACTTGCCGTCCGTGCCCGGCCACAGACCGGTGAGGGGATCGAGCGATGAAAGATGAAACGGGGGTCAGACGGCGATCGAGGCGGCACCCCGCCCGGCCGCCTCCAACGCGGCCCGCACAAGACTCTCCAACTCGGCCAGCACCCCAGGGTCCTCGAACTCCCCCTCGATGGTGACCAGTTCCTCCGCATGGGCGACAGCCACCGGCGGATGCTCCACGACAAGAGCCCCCGCATGCCCGAGCACCTCGACCAGCCCGGCCTGAGCATCGACAGCCCCACGCGGCCCGGGCGAAGCACTGGCGACCGCCACGACCCGCCCGTCGAGGCAGCTCTCCCCGTAGGGCCGCGACAACCAGTCCACAGCGTTCTTCAACACCCCCGAAGCGGCCCCGTTGTAGGACGGCGTACTCATCAACACCACATCCGCACCAGCCACTTGCTCCCGCATCCGCACCACCGCCTCGGACCCGTCCATCGCATCCAAGTCCTCGTCGTAGAACGGCAGTTCCCCCGGCCGCACCACCACAGCCCGCACCCCACCGAACCGCTCCGCCACGATCCGCCGCACCGTCGCCACGACAGCCGAGTTGTACGACCCACCCCGAACACTCCCCGACATAAGCACAATCTCGGTCACTTCACCCTCCCTCTCAGCCCGAACGATTCCCCCGCACCCTAAAAACCCCGGATTCCGATCCGTTCCCGGTCCGGTACCGCCCCCACTGATCGTTGAGACAGCGGTTCGGGTGAGCCGACAGACGTATGGCACACCGGTCGGAGGTTGACGCCCAGCGGTGCGGTTCGGGCCAGCACAGCAGAAGTCGCGCCGCCCACCGACTCCGTCAACACCCGGTGGCTGCTCACACGCCGGGGTGGTCGCTGAAGAGGCTCACTAAGGATCTTCAGCGTGGTCACCATCGAGTGACGGGGATGGGCACGTAGTGGACAAAGCCCCCGGGCAGATGAGCGAGAGATCTCACGTCTCAACTCGTCAAGCCTGGGGGCCTCGTTGGTCGTCTATCCTGCCGCACTCGACCTGCCGCACGCCCTGGTGGAGTGGGTGACGATGCTGATCGTCACTCGCGAGGGTGACCGCCGGTGCAAACTCCCGCCCTCGCAGCGGGCACTGGTGGCCCTGGTGTACCTGCGCGAACACACCACCCTCGCAAAGATCGCCACCGGCTTCGGCATCAGCGAGGCCACCGCCCACGCCTACGCACACAGCATCACGGAACTGCTCGCAGCCCGGGCCCCGTCCCTGACCCGTGCACTGCGCCAGACCCCTTTCGACTACGTCCTGGTGGACGGCACCATCGCCGAGTGCGACCGCGTCGGCGACCGCGAGCGAGACTACTCCGGCAAGGCCAGACGGCACGGCGTCAACATCCAGGCGGTGACCGGGCCGGCCGGCGAACTGATCTGGTACTCACCCGCCCTGCCCGGGCGCACCGTCGACATCACCGCGGCCCGCACCCACCGCATCGTCACCGTGTGTGAACGACTGCGGCTCCCGGTCCTTGCCGACAAAGCGTACGCAGGGGCCGACGGGACCTTCCAAGTGCCCTTCAAACGACACCTCGGACGGCCACTGACCACCGGACAGGCCAACGTCAACCGCGCACATGCCCGACTGCGCCTGCCCGTAGAGCGGGCCTTCGCCCGCCTCAAGTGCTGGCGCATCTTCCGCAAAGCCCGCATCAGCCCCAACCGACTCACGTCAGTCGTGAAGGCGGTTCTCACCCTTGAGCGTCACCGCTGAAGATCCTTAGTGAACGACTCTGTCGGGAATCTTGAGGATTCCAGGCGGTCTCCCATGATCAGCGGGCATGCTCGGGACGGTGGTGAGAGTCGCCACGTCAGGTGAGGTCCCGATGTCCGTCCGTTCCAGCTCTGGCCAGCACGTCCCCTGTCGAACAGCACAGGTCGCGCGGGCGAGTAACCCGCGCGGCACGACGGCTATGTGGGTGCGCGACCGGCTCGACGGGCTCTGGCGCGATGAGGATTTCGCGGCCTGGTACCCCCGTGACGGACGGCCCGGATTGTCTCCGGCCCAGCTCGCCACCGTCTGCGTCCTGCAGTTCCTCCTCAATCTGTCGGACCGTCAGGCGGCCGAGGCGGTGCGCTGCCGCATCGACTTCAAGTACGCCCTCGGCCTGGAGCTGGACGACGCCGGGTTCCACCACAGCGTGCTGGGCGACTTCCGTGACCGAATCGCCCAGGACGACCGTGCCGACCGGCTGCCGGCCTCGCGCTGGCACGCCTGACGGCGGCCGGACTGGTCCCTGCGCGAGGCCGGCAGCGAACCGATTCCACCCATGTCCTGGCCGCGGCACGGGACCTCACCCGCCTGGAACTGGCCATCGAGACGGTCCGGGCCGCATTGGAGGAGACCGCGGTCCGTGCGCCCGGACTGCTCGACGGCCTGGTCGACGTCGGCTGGGCCGAGCGTTACGGACGCCCGGCACGCCTGTGTTCCCAGCCCAGCCACCCGGTGACCCGGCTCACCCGGTCCGGCACCGACGCCCAGGCACTGTACGCACTGCTCCGTGAGCAGGCCCCGGCCCTGGCAGGCGGACCGCGACTGGAGACTCTGCGGCAGGTCCTGGTCCAGCAGTTCGTCACCGACCGCCGTGGCCGGCTGCGTCCCCGCACGGCCAAGGACGGCATGCCGCCGGGAGCCCGGCAGATCCGCTCCCCCTACGACACCGAGACCCGCTCGGCGCTGCGGGGCCACACCCGCTGGAGCGGGTACCTGCTGCACGTCACGGAGACCTGCGGGACCGACAGCCCGAACGTCATCACCGACGTGGCCACCACCATCCCGACCCGGGACACCGAGGCCGTGCCCGGCATCCACGCACGCCTCGCCGGACGGCGTCTGCTGCCCGCCGAGCACCTCGCGGACGGCGGGTACCTCTCCGTCGCCCTGATCGACACCGCCCGCCGTGACCACGGCGTCGTGATGGTCGGCCCGGTCAAGGCCAGCGGGCAGTGGCAGCACAAGGAACAAACAGGGTTCGCCCGCGACGACTTCACCATCGACTTCCCCGGCCGGCAGGTGACGTGTCCCGAAGGCCAGAGCACCGGGCGCTGGGTGCAGGCCCCCAGCCAGGCCCCCTACATCTCGGCCCGATTCCAGCCGCACCAGTGCAATCCCTGCCCGTCCCGCGACCTGTGCACCCGCGGTCCCTCGGCCCGAGTCGTCTACTTCCTGCCGCAGCACCTGCACGAACTCCAGGCGCGCAACCGCGCCGACCAGCACGATCCGCAGTGGCGCCGCCTGTATGCCGCCCGCTCCGGTGTCGAAGGGACGGTCAACGAATGCGTCAACGGCCACCGTCTGCGCCGGTGCCGCTACCACGGGATGGCCAAGACTCACGTGCAGCACGTCCTGACCGCGATCGCCATCAACATCGAGCGTCTCAGCGCGCGCGACCAGGCCGTCTCCGCCTATCGGCCCCGGCCACCGACGGCCTTCCAGCAGTACCTCGACACCCGCGACCTGCCCCGACCCCTTTGGTGGCGCCAAGGCAAATGACCACCGGCATCAAGATTCCCGACAGAGTCGTTCACTGAGAGGTTTTGCTTAGTTGGCCGATGCGTCGTCATGCTGCCGGAAGTCGTGGGGTGTGTCCGTGGGGGCGGGCACCGTGGCGGAGGGGTGGGCCATGCCACGGACGACGTTGTTTCGGCACCTGCTTCAGCAACGGCACCTGACGACGCACGATGCTTTCGCCACCCAGTACAGGCAGGCCGCTGTTCGGCTGGCGGACTTCGACCGTGACCCCCGGCTGGCGTCCCTTGAGGTCTCCCCGCGTCAGTTCGACCGCTGGTACGGCGGGGAGATACTGACCCTGCCCCGCCCTGATGCTTGCCGGGTGCTGGAGCACATGCTGGGCAGACTTGTATCCGAACTGTTCGTCACTATGGACGACGGCCTTGCGGTAGACCAGGCCGCACATCGGCAGACGCCGACACCACCTCCCCAACGCGAAGCCGATGAGAACCCGTTGGACATCGTCGCCCGGACGCGGCAGCTCACGACAGGCAACGCCGACGGCGCGACGCTCGCCTTCCTCGGCTCTTCCCTGGAGGAAGTCACCGGACGGTACGAACAGGACGGGCCGTACGTCCTTCGTCCTCAGGTCCGCCAGGTTCGCCGGCTCACCCACACCCTCCTCGACGGTCACCAGTCCCCAGTCACCCGCCGTGAACTCTTCCGCCTTGTCGCCCGCGCGTCGGGCCTGCTCGGCTACATGGCCGTGAACACGGGAGACTTCGCGCTCGCGGAGGCGTATGGCACTAAGCCAGGGACCTCAGCCGCGAGGTCGGCGACCTGGATACCGAACTCTGGGCGCGCGGCACGCTGTCCTTCGGCCTGTATTACGCCGGCCGGTACGGTGAGGCGGACGCCTGCGCCGCTGCGGCCGTCGAGCGCGTTCCGCAGCACGTCCGGTCGATCCGCCTGCTCGTCAACGGCAGGGCTCGGGCGCTGGGGAAGACCGGCGACCGCCGGACTGCCGAGCAGGTCATCGGACAGGCTCTCCGCCTCTCCGACCTCCACGAGGTCCCCGCCGGACTGACCCCCTGCATCTCTTTCGAGCCGTACGGCCGTGCCCGGACGCTGGCCAACGCCGTGACCTCGCACGTGGCGCTGCGCAACACTGCCCAGGTTCTGCGGGACGTCGAGCAGATCGACGATCTGGTGGAGCATTCAGCCTCCGCGTGGAGCCGTTCCCTCGTACGCCTCGACGTGGCCACCGCGCTGTTGCAGCAGCGCGTTCCCGAGGTCGATCACGCGATGACGCTGGGACTGGAGGCCCTGCGGTTCTGCTCGGACACGCCGATCAGTTCCGTCTACCAGCGGTCCCGGGACTTGCGAAAGCAGGCGGCGCCGTGGCGTGATCGCCCGCAAGTACGCGATTATGGCGACGAGTTCCGGAGTTGGAGTTTGCGGCCGGCGACCCTGGGCCATGGCGTCCTGCGCGTCGTAAAGGCCGGTGTGAAACCGAAGGAGTACGACGGGTGTCCCTGCTCAGCACCGATCCCGCCGCCTTCCCCGCCGAACCGCCAGCCGACCCACACGATCCGGCCGTCATCGCAGCCCACGACTGGGCGACGTTCAGCACGCTCGACGAGTTGACCGACCACTGGTCACGCCCCGGCTGGGCGGACGGCAGCCGTGCGTACTACTGGATGCTGACCTTTCCGGACGACCGGCGACTTACGGCTCTCGCCGGACACTGCCAGGAGGAACTGGCACCGCTCGGCCTTGACCCCGTCCCGCTGGACGGACTGCACATCACCCTGGCCCGAGTGGGAACACCGGACGGCGTCACCTCCGGTCAATTGGACAGCCTGGCCCAGGACATGGAAGCGCTCTTGCCCGCCGCGTTCTCCGTGCGCTCCATGCCGTTGGCCGGCTCCCGAGGCGCCGTACGCCTGTCCCTCGGCCCCTGGGAACCCCTGCTCCGGCTCCACCACGCGCTCGTCGAAGCAGGGCAAGGCATTGGCCTGGCCTCCGGGAAGTCGACGTCCGCTTTCCGCCCTCACCTGAGCCTTGCCTACAACAACCGCCGTCGTCCGGCCGCCCCCGTCGTCGAGGCGGTCTCACGGCTTCGTGTGCTCCCGGCGGTCGAACTCTCCGTACCTGCCGTCCAGTTGGTCGAACTCCGCCGCGAGGGATGGACGTACCGCTGGGAGGTACGGAAAAACCTCCCCCTTGGGTAACCCGCCAGCGTCCAGCGGGAGAACCACGACGACCTCCTTGCCAATCGCGGTCGGCCGGACCAGCCATCCGGCGGTCAGCTCTTCGATGAGGAACAGCCCGAGCCCGCTGTCCGTCAGCTCAGCTGGAGACGCTGTCGCCGCCCGGGGCTGTACCACTGACGCATCCCGTTCTGAGTCGTGGACCCACAGCACTGCCGCGTTCCCGTACACCTCCACGCACATGCGTCCGGTCCGCCGACCGTGTGCCTGACGGTGTTGCCCACGAGCTCCGAGACGACCAGGACGGCGTCCTCGACCCGTTCCGGTGAGGCGCACCCAGAGAGAGCCTGACGTACGTGCCTGCGCGCGAGGCCCGAGGGCTCGGCGCGGACGGCCAAGTTCAGCCAATGACGCCGTACCGGCGCCCGCTCACAGAAGCGTTCTTCGTTCACCGCGTGACCAACGACTACGACGCGACCAGCTACCCACCGGCCCTGCGCCGCTCCGCATCGGCAGCACGCTGGCGAGAACCGGTCACGGAGATGACCGATCCGGCGTTCTCCCGAGTCAACACCGACGCGCTGACCTCGTGACCCCGTCGCGCCGGGTGCCTACATCTCCCGGGCCGGGCGGAACTCGTGCTGGGGCTGGGGGAATTGGCTCCAGAGGACCTCGGAGGTGATCTCCCCGTCCAGGGCGGCGGCGAGGAAGCGGGTGACGGTCATGTCGTAGCGCTCCCAGTCGGAGTCGCCGTTGATGAGGATGGGGCGGCTGTCGGGGGCGTCGCCGGGCTGGACGAGCCAGTACAGGTACTCGCCGTTGTCGGTGGTCGCCCAGCAGACGAGGCGGTTGCCGTCGGTTTCCATCTCGGTGGGCTTGTCGTCGTACTGCCACAGGGAGTCGTTGGCCTCCTCCCGCTCTGCGGAGATCTTGAGCTGGTCGTAGACGTCGTTGGAGCAGCCGGGTTCGAGGAGCAGCAGGTAGTTGTCGATGGCTCCTCCGCCGTAGGCGGCGATGAGTTCTTTGTAGTCCGTGGGCAGCGTGGTGCGCAGGGCGGTTTCGGCGGTGTCCCAGGCGAGGGTCTGGCCGCCGGTGGAGGGGAGGGGGAGTAGTTCGGTGAGGCGGGTCAGGTCGGGGGTCATTGGGGGAGGGGTCCTTTCTTCACCGTTTCCGGTTCCAGATCGTGAAGATGTTGGTTCCGCCGGCGTCGCTGCCGTGCGGGTTCATCTGGAAACCGTTGCTGCCGTGGGCCTCGATGGTCACGCCGAGGGGGATCTTCGCATGGT
>NZ_LIRL01000590.1 GCF_001419795.1 Streptomyces niveiscabiei | reverse complement strand
GTGCCCGCCCGCCTGCACGACCCCCGCCGCCGCCAGATCCCCGGCGTACGCGGTGAACCACCCGTTCGCCTTCTCCTGGCTGTCGACCTCCGCCGACCCGGTCTTCGCCCCGAAGTCCCCGCTCATCCCGGACATCGCCTCGGCGGCCGTCCCGTACTGAGCCGTGTACTTCATCAGCTCGCGCAGCTGGCCGAGCGTGGACGCGGACATCGTGCGCGAGGCCGTCGCGAGCTTCCGGCCGTCGAAGGAGGGTGCGACCAGGTACGGCTGGTGGAAGCTGCCGGACTTGACCGTCGCGGACACCGACGCCATGTTCAGCGGGTTCATCCGCACCCCGCCCTGCCCGATCAGCGAGGCCCCCATCTGCGCGGCCTTCTGCACCGGCACCGAGCCGTCGAAGGTCGGCACGCCCACCGACCAGTTGTCCATGGACAGCCCGAACACCTGCTGCGCCTGCTTGGTCAGGCTGTCGTTGTCCAGCTCAGGCGCCTGGCTGATGAAGGCCGTGTTGCAGGACCGCGCGAAGCTGGCCTTGAACGTGCCCTTCTTGATCTCGAACTCGTCGTCGTTCTGGAACTTCCAGCCGCCGTACGTGAAGTACTTCGGGCAGGGGTGCTCCTTGTCGGCGGACGCGAGCCCCTTCTCGATCAGCAGCGACGACGTGATCACCTTCATCGTCGAACCCGGCGCGAGCGAGCCGAGGAAGCCGACGTTGAAGCCCTTGCCGTTGTTCGCGACGGCGAGGATCTCCCCGGTCGACGCCTTCATGACGACGACGGACGCGCGCGGCTTCGCGGCGACCTGCTTCTCGGCGGCGGCCTGCATCGCCGGGCTGATCGTCGTCTTCACCTCGCCCGGCGTGCCCTTGCTCAGCTCCAGCACCGTCTTGTCCGACAGGTCGAGCTTCTTCGACGCCGCGCCCCGCACGACGCGCAGCTCCACGCCCGCCTTGCCGCCCGCCTTCTTGCCGTACTTCTCGCGCAGCCCGTCCAGGACCGACGCCAGCGACGGGTACGCCTTCGCCGTCAGCTCCTCGCCGTCCCGGTCCAGCGCCTTCACCGGCGGCGTCCCGGACTCGCCGGTCACCAGCGAGTCGCCGTCCGCGAGGTCCGGGTGGACGACCGACGCGTGCCAGTCGACCTCCGGCTCGCCCGTCGTCGTACTGCGCACGACGGTCAGCGCGCTCGCGTACGCCAGCGGCTTGCTCACGCCCTCGAACGACACCATGCCCTTCACGGAGAACGGCACCTTCGCGCCGGCCGGCGTGCCCGGAGTGAGGGTGACGGCCGAGATCCGCGCGTCCTTCGCGTACGACGTGAGGAGCGCCGCCGCCGCCTTCGCGTCGTCCGTCGCCGCTGCCGCCTGCGGGACCTTGCCCTGCTGCCAGGAGGTCAGGAACACCGTCGAAGCGGAGGTCACCTCGGCGGGCGTCAGGGGGCCCGTCTTGATCTTGGGCTTGCTGTCGGCCGAGGACGCCGCCGTACCGCTCTCGGCCGCCGCGCCGCCGCCGTACAGCGCGTACACGCCGAAGGCGGCGCCGCCGAGCACCACGGCCGCCATGCCGCCGATCACGGCCGGCCGCCGCTTGCTTGCGCGCGTCTCCTCGACGCGCCTTCTCTTGCCCACGTACGTGACCTCCGCGCTCCCCGGGGACCCCACAGCCCTCACTCCCCCAACGACGGCGACCAGCCTAGGGTCCCCTTCTGCCCGGGTGACGTGCTTGTGACCTCAGCCACCCGTCCGTAGCGGGGTTGTGACAACAGGGGCGGGTGAGGCGGGTGTTGCGGGGTACGGCAGGTGTTCACGGTAGGCGGCGGGGTGTGGAGG
>NZ_LIRL01000059.1 GCF_001419795.1 Streptomyces niveiscabiei | reverse complement strand
CCGGAACTCCATGGACGGCGGCGTCATCCGGGACCGGTTCGGCGGCGTCGCCTGACCGATCTTCACCGGCGGCGTGGGCATCGTCCGCGCCGCCCCATCTGAGTGCCGCGACCCCGCCGGACCCCCAGGCCCCACCCCTGGGCCGGTCCGGGCGGATCACCCATGCCCGAAACAAGGAGGTTTCCGTGCCTGTCGAGATCGAAATGCGTGCCCGCTTCAGCCAGGAGGTACACGATCGGCTGGTCGCGCGTCTGGAACGGGACGGTGAGGATCTCGGCCAGGACGACAAGTACATCTACTTCTACGTCCTGCCCGACCGGCTGTTGAAGGTCACCGACAACATCACCGCGACCAGCGCGAAGATCACCCTCAAGGACGGGAAGATAGGCCAGGGTTCGGCCTTCCCGGAGACCGAGATCGCCATCGCGCACGACGACGTTCCCGCCGCGGTCCGGATCTTCAACGCGCTCGGTTTCGAGAGCACGATGCACGAGGCGTACAACGCGCGCCGCAACTTCCGCTTCGGCGAGGTCGAGATCGCCGTGAAGTGGAGCGAGGCGTGGGGGTACCACGCGGAGTTCGAGGTGCTCCTCGACGAGGAGCCGAGCCCGGCCGAGGTGGTGGCGGCTCACGAGCGCATCGCGGTGGTGGCCCGCGAGTTGGGCGTCACCCTGATGAGTGAGAGCGAACTCGCCGAGTTCACGGCCGCGTTCGAATCGGCGCGGTCCGCCTCCGAGTCGTGATGGGTACGACTCCGAGCCTGGTGGAGCTGGCGGCGCGCAAGGAGCTTCCCCGGCACCAGTTCACCGACGTCGAGACGGTGAGGTGGATCGCGGAACACCGGCCTGGCGAACTCGACGACGGTGCACCGAGGTTGGGTCCTGTAGCGCGTCGGCTCCTGGTGCGTACGGCGATGCCGACGGCGTGGCTCGCGGAACCCCGGCTCCACGATTCTCTGCACGGGGTGCGGCACGGGATGCGCACCGCCGCGCTGGCCGCGCTCCTCGCCGAGGCCGCCGGTCTCGGTGAGGCGGACGTCGCCACGGTCATTGTCGCCGCCGCCGTCCACGACTGCCGGCGCCTCCACGACCAGGACGACCGGGGGCATGGTGCACGGGCCGCGCGCTGGCTGACCGTGAACGCCGAGGACGTGTGGGGGCGTTTCCGGCTGGAGATGCCCCCGGCCGCCGTGCGGCAGGCCGCCGTCTCGGTCCGGCTGCACGAGGTGCCGTACCCGGACTTCACGCCGGACGACGAGACGGACTACGAGACGGCTCGGATGGTCACCGACGTGGTGAAGGCGGCCGACGCGCTCGACCGCTACCGCCTCCCGAAACTCAAGTGGTGGCCCGACGCCCGGCACGTGCGCGTGGACGCGTTCGAGGAGTTGAAGGCCGTCGCCTTCGACCTCGTGCTGTGGTCCGAGGCCGACCACGTGGCGGGGACGGACAGCACGTCCGCCGTCCTGAAGGCGTTCGCACGGCGGGAGTTGATCGGCTGATGGACTTCCTCGACGCGTACCACTTATGGGCCGACGCCCACGAGTTCTACGGTGCGTCCGTCATTCCTCCGTCTGTCGAGAGCGTCACGTGGGAGTCCCGGCTGGCCGAAGAGGCTCCCAACGGCGCCCTGTTGCACAACAACGCGCTCTTCGACGCCCTCACCACCAACACCACCCTGCATCTCCTCCACGTCACACACGCGCTGGAGGAGATCAGCGAGCACGGGGTCCTGTACCCCTCGGGCGGATGTCTGGTCGGCAGCATCTACTGCGCCCCGCTCACCCCCACCGGCAACGGCCTGCGGATGCACAACCTCGCCGCGTACGTCCTCAACCGGGAGGCACCGGCGTTCCTCAGACGCATCGGACGGCCCGGCGCCACGCCGACACCGCTGGTCTTCGAGATCGACGTCCCGCACCAGGCGTACCGCGGACTCGCCGGCATCGACTACCTGCGGCTCGGCGCGATCCACCTGCGGATCTACAGCCTCCTCGAATACCTCCTGTCCAAGACCGAACGCCACCAGCTCCGCGAGACGATCACCAGCCGGACGAAGAACTCCGCCGGGTTCCTCGCGCTCGCCTCCGCGGTCGCGCACGGGCAGACCACCGTCGACCCCGAGCTGTTCCTGCAACTGCTCGACTCAGCGATCCCGCGCCTGCCGATCCTGGGATACGTGTACTTCGAGGCGCTCGCCGAGTACCTGATGCTGTACTCCACCAGCGCGGAGACTCAACGCCTCGCGGAACTCGGGGAGTTCAACAATCAGCTCTACAAAGACCTGATCTTCTCCTCCGAGCTGGCCATGGCCGGCACCTTCGACCTCGCCAAGTTCCGTCCCCCGCCCGCCCGGTTCGACACCCTCCTCGCCCAGGTCGACCCCACCCTCGACCCCCAGCATGCCCGCCGCCACCTCACCGAACGCGTCAGCCACCTCATCGCCGCACGCCTCTTCACCCCCGGCCAGACCCCGGAGGAATGGCGGCACACCCGCTGGGAGTTCGACAGCCTCGCCACCCACCTCGGCCCCCTCCTCGGCCACCTCATCCACCGCGAACTGCGCACCTTCGGCCGCTACCCCCACTTCTACTTCTACTTCGACCAACACAAGGCACTCCAGGCGTGGAACTACTGGAACCACATGGATATCCTCACGCCCTTCAACGGGACGATCCCCAAAGGCGAGATCGGCATCAACCCGGCCTACCCGGACCTCGCCTACCGCGTCTGGCGGGCGGAACAGGACGACGCCGGACACCTCCACCCCGTCCAGCAGCTCGACCTCACGATCGCGCCGCGCCTCGTCGACATCAAACACACCCTCATGCGCAACAGCCGCAGCCTGTCCCGGACTTGAGCCGCAAGGAGACCCTCGACATGACCGCCGACACCATGGCCGAGCAGATCACCGAGCTGCTCGCACAGCCGACGACCACCCACGGCCTCGCCCGCGCCCTGCGCGCCGCGCTCAAGGAACTCGACGTCCACCGCACCCACACCGCCGCGCTGAACGCGTGGCCCGAGGGGCGGATCGACGACACCCCCCGCAAGGTCCAGATCGGCGGCGGGGCTCATCGGATCGACGGCTACTTCAACATCGACGTGGTTTCCCCGGCCGACCTCCTGTGGGACGTCCGCGAGTGGATACCCCTCCACGACAACTCCGTTGAGGATCTGTTCTCCGAACACTTCCTGGAACACATTGACTACCCGAACTCCGCCAAGCACTACGCCCGCGAGGCCCACCGCGTCCTCGCCCCCGGCGGGCGTGCCGTCACCGGCGTCCCCGACGCCGGCTTCGTCCTCTCCCGCTACCCGTCCGGCGACGCGGACACCCGCACGATGATCAAGAAGTGGTACGGCAGGCGCGACTGCCTCGACCACATCAACACCCAACTCGACCTGATCAACTACGTGTTCCGCGACCAGGACGACGACCCCGTCTACCACCCGCACTACTGGGCCTACGACCACGACAAACTCGTCCAGCTCTTCACCGAGGCCGGATTCGCGACGGTCGAGCCCTGGCCGTTCGACCCGCGGATCGCCAACCCCAAGCGGGAGTGGGCCAGCGTGTACGTGGTCGCCACCAAGTAGCTTTTGAAGAGCTGGGGTTGGTCAGGTCCGGGGCGGGTTCTCGGCCAGCCACGCGCCGAGCGCGGCCACGACGGACGTCGACCGCCACTCCGCGAACACCCGCTCCTGCTCGGCATCCGGGAGCGCCGCGAGCGTCGTCGTGGCGCCCTCCGGGACGAAGATCGACCACAGATCGGACCAGGAACGCTCGCCGCTGCCGCGGTCCGGCGTCTTCGCGATGGTGCCGGGCTTGCGGGAGTCGTCGGCGAACGTGTGCAGCGCGCCTTCCGCGTCGACGTACACGGCCGCACTGGCGAACCTGCACGCGCGCGTCGCCGTACGGTCCGCGAGATGCGTGAACCCCTCGGGGCCGAACGCCTCCAACGCCTGCTTCACCATCGGGCCCGGCCAGCCGCCGAACTCCTCGATGTAGAAGCCTGAGTCCTCCACGAACAACGGCCGCCCGAGAAGCGCGAACGCCTGACGGGCCTTGTGCTGCGCGATCTCCGCTACCGACGTTGTCTGGATCTCGTCCAGGTCCAGCGGCACCTGCTCGACCTCGATACCCCAGGGGGCGAGGTGCTCCTGGGCTGTGCGGAACTTGCCGGGGTTTCCTGTGCACATGGCCAGTTTCAAGCCTGACATAGTGAATCTCCTTCAAGCGAGAGGGGGCCGAAGATGTCTGCCCGCCGTTCGTGTCTGCCCGCGCCGGAGTCCGTTGGAGGAGTACGCGGTCCAGTTCGACGACCTCTTCGTCAGTCTTGCTCAGCGGGGACGACGGAGAGGTCCGATTCTCTAAACTGTTCGTATGGACCGTCCAAGCGACACGACCCAGGGCTCGGCCTGGCTCGAAAATTTTCCCCCCGAAGAAAAATCTCTAGCAAAACTCCTGCTAGATAGCTTGCAAATCTGCTTTGACAGTACGTTGCGTGCAAAACTTGCCAGCCTTTTGGAAGATGTTACAGGTGGCCTCGTAACTCCGATTGCGGTCGTTCCTGTGAGGGAGATTGATTCATCGGCACCTCTGAATTTAGGTGAGGGTGGCATTGGGCTCGGGGAGGCCGTATTCCCTCCTCTCGATCAACCGTTCCAGCCACTTGCCGGGAGTGAGGGGCTAGTGGGAAATGTGATTCGTGAATCGCTAGGGGCTTACCCGGACAAAACTCGTTTGAGTTACCCGAATTCCCTTGATGATATGAGAAATATTCGAACTCGGAGCATCTTGCTTGTGGAGGATTATTGTGGAACCGGCGACAGGGTGCAAGGATATGTTGACCATTGGATGAGCAACAAGACCATACGTAGTTGGCACTCGTACGGCTTCATTCGATTCCATGTGGCCTCGTATGCTATATCTTCGCGAGCGCTGAAAAAGCTAAATCGCAACCCAAAGATTGAATCAGTTCACTATTCCACCATGGCGGCAGACTTCTCCTCGGCGAGATGGACTTTGGAGGAGGGTAATGGCATTCGAGAAATCTGTCGAAAGTACTCCAAGATGCCAAAAATGACGCTCGGATTTAAGGAATCCGAGGCTCTCTTTGTAATGCAGCACACTGTTCCGAACAATACGCCCTGCATCCTCTGGCAGAATAGAGGTAAGGGGGTAAAGGATTGGGTTCCTCTGTTCACGGATCGGCGTATGAGTCCAAATATGCAGGAAACGTGGAGTGACTACGTTCTCGAACAGAGTTTGGCGCAGAGAGAATTGGACTTGCGGCAACTGGCGAGTCGAGGTGAACTGGCCGCGACTGCGTCGGGTGATGCTGCACTGGTTGTGATCGAAATGTTGCAGGCCGCCGAACAAGGTATTCGTGCTGAAGTACGGTTGGCACGCCATCTCGGCATGACTGAGTCCCGGGCTGCTGAACTGAAGGCACTGTGTATTCAGATGGGACTGCTTGATATAGCCGGACGTCTCACGGATGCTGGCAGGAGCGGGCTCAAGGAAGCGAGACCAGAACCTCTGGAGCCTGCGGAGTCAAGCCGCTTGAAGGGTAGTGCCCTACCCTACTATCCTGACTCCCTGAGGGGGGTCCGTGACGTCTAGCGTCTGTCGATGCCGTTGGTGTCGACACCGCCGGGTTGGACCCGGGGCTTATGCAGGCGGCGGGATACCCGCAAGCCTGGACCAAACCCGCGCTTCGCCTCCTGCCGTGAACCGCGCTGCTCCGGCGATGTCTTGGGCGCGGCTCACGGCACGACTGGCGTCGCGGAGGCTCAAAGGTAGATGATCACTGGCTCCCCTCACCTCTATCGATCTCGGGGTATCAAGAGAAATGTAGCCACGAGCGTCATCGATAACGCTATCGCGGCAGCCGAAAGAGTAGAGAAAAACGGGCTCGCTGCCGTCCTAACCCTAAACCACCTGGCACATTCAACAGGTGCCGATTACGGGTACCTTCGCCAGATTGTCACGCGCAGTATAGACCCGTATACCGATATCGTCATCGCTCGACGTAATGGTCGAAAGATGCGTACAGTGTCTTCTCCTGAGCCGTCTTTGCTGCAGGTGCAGCAATGGATTTTGAGAAGCATAGCAGAAAAAATCCCTACTCACTCATCCAGTTATGCCTATTCGCCTGGGCGATCTGTTAAACAGTGTGCCAGCCGTCACGTCGGTGCAAAATGGCTCATAAAGCTGGATATTAGGAATTTCTTTGAATCTATAACTGAGGTTCCGGTGTACAGGGTGTTTCGGCGTGTCGGCTATGAACCTCTGCCGGCACTCGAACTTGCCAGGGTATGTACTAGGTACGATGAACGTGACCCAGGGATGCGTCTTGACAGGGTTCTCGTAAGGGCGAAAGAATATTCCTCTATCCAAGTTTACCGTAAGCCGCTTCTCGGATTCCTTCCTCAAGGTGCGCCGACTAGTGGTGCGCTTGCAAACCAGGTAGCTATGCCCCTGGATGAGCGTTTGAGTGCCATTGCTGATTCACGCGGTCTCATTTATACGCGATACGCCGACGATATGACCTTTTCCTCGGGTGGCCCCTTTACGAGGAGTGCCGCTCTTACGCTCATCAATCAGGTATCGGGGGCTATTCGGCAACGCGGATTTGCCGTACACGATCAGAAAACGCGTATAGTGACTCCGGGGGCGCGTAAGGTGGTTCTTGGGCTACTCGTTGACGGTGACAGAGTTCGACTTACCAAGAAAATGCGCCAACGCATTTCTCTTCATGTGCGAGGCGTGGAGACTTTCGGGTTTATTGATCACGCAAAGCATGTAAAATTTAGCTCCGTCGATGGTTTAGTGCTTCACGTCTCGGGCCTCATTTCCTACGCGTCAGATATCGAGCCAGCGTGGGCTGATGAGTTCAAGCAGCGGTGGAGGAACGTTGTGGCGGAAAAGCTAGATGTCGAGTTGCCTTCGTTTAATCGGGATGTGGGCGGGAAGAGCTATAAATCCGGTCAAATTCGCCACCTCGTTCCCCTATCCGCTAGGTTGCATCGTCGCGAAAACTGACCGCGTAAAGATGAGGCGTTGAGATGAATTATCCCCGAATCATGTTCTGCGCAATCTTTACTTGGAGTGCTGGGCAATCGAGATTTATGGGCAGACTGTCGAGAGTTATTTTCCTGTCATTGCTGAATTCGGTACCGAATGTGAGTAAGGTGGGCAATTTACGCACTTCCGGTAATTGATTTGTTGTGCAGTGATTGGGCTCGGACATGTGATTTCGAACCATGTCGTCTTGCCGAGGGAACTTGGTTGGGTTCCCCAGGTGTCTGCGAGCGTGTCGACCAACAGAAGTCCGCGACCGGTTTCGTCGTCTGGTTCGGCCTCTGTAATGGTTGGCAACGACGGGTTCTCGTCGGTGATTTCGACACGAAGGCTTTCCAGATTTCGAGTTACGGCGACACTGCACGTGGCGCCCGAGTACACGACGGCGTTGGCGATGACCTCACTGGCCAGCAGTTCGATGGTGGCCAGGAGATCGTCCGAAAGAATGAGGTCAAGACGTCTGGCCAGTTCGACGACGCGACGGCGGGCGGTCGGGACCGCTTCGATGGTGGCCGGGATCGTGAATTCGTACATCGGATATTGGGGATCGCGACGTGTCATGGCGGCATCCTCACCTCGGGGGCGGCCTCGGAGGGAAAAAGAATTCCACCGGGCAAGAGCTGTGTGAGGACAGATTGTCCACAGACAGTTGGTCCGAACTCCCTTGACCACCAGGCGAGATGTGGTAGACGCACCGGCTTTCCGTCGTTGAGGCGGAAGGCGGGACTACGTCCTTTCCGAACCGTACCCCGCGAGTTGGCGGATCACGTCGGCCCACCGGCTCTGTTTTCCGGAGGCCAGACGGAGAGTGCGAAGCGCGCGGGACGCGGTTCGTGGCGTCCTACTCGGCAGTCGTCCCCGGCCTTGCCGAGGGTGTTGTTCATCCGGGTGGTGAAGCGGTCGTACTGCTCGTGCCAGATGATCGCCGTGCCGGGGTCGGTGGCGGTGTCGATGCGGGTGGAGGCGAACGCGGCGATCTCGTACGCCACATGCTCGTGCTGTTGCCAGCAGGGCGGGATGACCTGGTGGGGTTGCCAGGCGTACGTCTGGTTGAGCCACCGGCAGACCGCGTCCAGCCAGGCCAGGACCGGGTCGAGTACCTCGGCGGTGAGTGCGCCGAGGTCCCACGGCGCCGGGTTGCTCAGGGAGTTGATGTCGGTGGTCCGTGCGGCGGTGTACTCGGCGACGACCGCGGGGAGTTCGGGGAACGGTGGGAACGTGCTCATGCGGCTGTGTCCTGCCGGTGCCGCCACGCCTTGGCGTGTGCCGCCGCCCGGCGTCCCTTCTCGACCGCCTGCTTCAGCCGCTCGGCCTCGTTCGCCCGCCTCAGCTCCTGGACGTGGCCCTGGATCTCGTCCCAGGCGTCCCAGGTCCACATGCCGTCGAGGCGGGTGATGACGGGCGGGAGGTTGTCGGCGAGGAGGAGGGCGTGGCCCTCGGGGAGGGCTTTGATCTGGTCGCCGCGCAGGACGGCTTCGAGGGCGGTGTGGGTGGCGGTGGATTCGCCGCCGCGGTCGCCGGTCGTAGTCGTGCGGGTGGTGCGGACGCGTTCGACCTGGCCGCACAGTTCGGACATGTCCTTGAGGAAGCCGGGGTCCTTGGCGCCGCCGAAGACGATGACGTGGTTGGTGAAGCTGGCGAGTTCGTCGGCGACGTCGTCGCCGAAGCGGGCGCGGGCGCTGGCCCAGCCCTGGAGGCCGTAGACGACGGTGATGCCGCGTCCGCGGCCGTCGGCGACGCGTTGGCGCAGGGAGGGGATCGGCGCGATGTTGGGGGCTTCGTCGAGCGCACCGAGGAGGGGCGGGTCGAGGCGGCCCGCCGGGGAGGCGACGGCGTGGGTCTCGGCGATGTCCAGAAGGTCTTCCGTCAGCGCCGTGGTGAGGGGTGCGATGGAGTTGGTCTCGGAGTCCTTGCCGAGCAGGTAGACGGTGCCGTCGGCGTCGAGGATCTCCCGGAGGTCCGTCGGTGCCTCCCCTTTCCTGCCCCGGAGGGCGTCGAGGACGCTTTCGTGGACGAGGGGTTCGAGCGCGGCTTCGAGGGTGACGGCGGTGTTCCCGACCGTGCGGCTGTCGCCGGTGGTGGAGGTGCGGAGCATGTCGGCCCAGCCGGGACCCGCGCCGGGGTGCGCGGTGAGGATGCCCAGCGGGGACGGGTCGGTGAGTTTGCGGGCCCAGCGCAGGACGTGGTCCAGGCCGGCGCCGTCGAGGGCTGCGGCGTGCAGGAGCGCGGCCAGGACCTTCGCGGCCTGCCCCCGGTAGAAGGCGCTGCCCTCGGACGACTGCCGCGCCGAGCCCGGCGTCCGGGAGCCCGCGACGAGCGCCTTGGCGCGCATCATCGCGGTCTGCGTGTCGTCGGCGCCGTCGATCGGCTGCCACCGGAACCGGGGGATCGAGGGGGCGATGTTCTGCGGGTCGAAGACGAACACCGGACGCTCCCCGGCCCTACGGGCGTCGAGCGTGTACTCCACGAGGTCCGGCTTTGTCGACGTCGCCAGGACCGGGCCCTTCCACTCGCGGATCAGCGGGGCGAACAGCCGCAGCGTCTTCCCGCTCCCCATCGGGCCGATGACCCGGCACGCCTTGTCGGCCCGGGACCACAACGGGATGCCGTGCGGGCGTTGGGAGACGCCGAGCGAGTACCCGAAGTCGTACGGATCAGCGGTGGGGTGGTGCATGAGGGGTACTCCGGGAGGTGGTGAGGGAGGTCGGATCTCGGCGGCACGTACGACGGCTCTGGCGGACAACTGCCGTCTGAGCTGGGCCTTGGACGCGAACCCGGCGTTGCGACGGCTCCGCACGGAGGAGATCCACAGGGCGAGCAGAGCGAGCGCGCACAGCGTGGCCACCCCGTACAACGCGACCGTGACGGCGTTCACCCGGACCTCCGGCGGGCGGCGAGGTAGCGCATCCGCCGCCCGCACAGCCGCGCGATCGACGGACCGTCGGAGTGCGCGTGGTGGAACGCGGCGTGGAGCAGCTCGGACGCCTGCCAGATCTCGCGGACCGCGCCGTACAGCCGTCCCGCCGTCGGGGCGTGGACCCCGCGGTCGAGGTCGGCGGCGAGACGGGCGGTGCGCCGGGCGAGCGCGAGGCACTCGGAGTGCAGGAGGTCGATGTCCTCGCGGACAGCCGTGCTCATGCCGGCTCCGGCGCGGTCGTCGCCAGGTCGGTCATCGAGCCGCTGGAGAAGCACAGGTGCTGCTCGGCCTCGGTCAACAGGTGCTGCACACCGGGATAGATGACCTCCCCGACCTTCCACAGCGCGACCCCGCGCCGCAGCCGCATGATGTGCTCCGCCGTCCAGGACGGGAACCCGAGCCGTTTGACGGTGTCCTCGGCCTCCGACTTCTTCATCGAGTACACGACGACGGTGTCCGCCATCTTCAACGCGGCCTGCGTCTCGGGGCTGTCGTCGATGTCGCTGAGGTGATGGACGATGAAGATGCACGAAAGCCCGTACCCGCGCGCGAACTTGAGGAACTTCTTCAGCAGCGCGGCGAGTTGAGGCGTCCCCAGGATGTGCCACGCCTCCTCGCAGACCAGGATGCGCTTGCGCTGCGTGTACCTAAAACACCCCGTCGCCGGGCACGAACCCAGCTCCCACGCACCGGAGTTGGCGTCCACGACCCGGCGTTCGTGCAGCCCCGGTTCCGCGCCGCACTCGCACACCGCCCGCAGCCACACCTCCTCCAGGAACACGGAGATCACCGCGACGAGGATCGTCATCGCGACGCCCCCGGAGGGGACCTTGGTGAGGTCGAAGACGACCATGTCGGCATCGAGGTCGATGCTCAGGCTGGTGGGGCCGTCCAGCATGCCGACCAGATCCCCGGTCTCGGTGCCGCACAACCGGTCCAGAACATAGGACGCCTCCAGCCCATCCCCGAGCAGCTCTTCGCGGGAACGCTTCTTCGCCGAAGCATCAGCGACATCCGGTGAGCGCAGAGCGGCGGCGACATCCGCGAGGACCGGCGTACGGCCGTCCAGCGCGGCCCGCTCGTGCGCCCGCCGGATCGCGAGCCGCAGCGCGGACCCGGCGAACTCGTCCAGCGGCCTGCCCAGGCCGAGTTCGACGATCGTACGGACCAGCTCGACCTGCCGCTTCCCCGCGATCGCCGGGTCCATCGGGTTGATGCACGAGGACCCCGCACCCCCGCCGGGAGCGAACCGCACCGGCGCCGACCCGGTGAGCGAGCGGCCCAGCGCCGCCCACTCGCCCTCCTCGCGCTCCTTCTGCTCCTTGGTGTCCAGGACAACGACCTTGCGGCCCAGCCGGATCTGCCGCGCGGCGTACGTCTTGGTCAGGGCGCTCTTGCCGCGCCCGGTGTCGCCGAGGACGATCATGTTGCCGCCGGGCAGTCCGTCGCCGAAGGCACTGAACGGGCAGTACACGAAGGCTTTCCCGGAGTACAGCTCCCGGCCGACGATCGCGCCTGCGGTCCCCAGGGTCGGGGGT
The DNA here is from genome assembly GCF_001419795.1 of Streptomyces niveiscabiei. GTDB lineage: Bacteria > Actinomycetota > Actinomycetes > Streptomycetales > Streptomycetaceae > Streptomyces > Streptomyces niveiscabiei. The sequence continues at coordinate 14,185 of NZ_LIRL01000059.1, read as the reverse complement.
GCGATCGGCAGGTAGAGGGCCTGGCTGGTTGTCGTCTCCGTGTGCAGGGGGCGCCGGACGGTCTCGTGCATCGGGGTCAGGAACGGGTTCACTTGATGCCTCCGGCGAACGGCAGGGTGGTGGTGAACGCGCGGGCGTGTTCCAGGTCGAGCCACTCGATGCGCAGGTGTGCGTTGCGTGCGCGCGAGGCCGTGGTGCGCTTGGTCTTCTCCAGCTCGGCGGCGCTGCGGGCGGAGACGGTGACGTAGCCGACGACGGAGGCGCCGGCCGCGCCCGAGGCGGCCAGGGCCATGCCCCGCGAGCCGGTCGCGTCGGCCGCGATCACGTCGCGGGGGTCGACGTTCTTGCCGCGCTGGCGGTCGCGGTGCATCTCGGCCTGGTTGTTGGTGTCCTCGGCGAGCATCCGGTCCACGGCTTTGTCGTTGGGTTCGAGGTCCTGCGTGATCGCGATCGTGCGGATCACGTCCGGCATCCCGATCAGCAGCGGTGAGAGGAAGTCCGGCCCGACGGGCGTGGTGGGCCAGCTCGTGACCGCCGCCGTCGCGTGGAACCAGCCCGACGCCGATCCCGCCGCGCGGGTGGCGACGTACTCGCCGCTGCGGACGTCCACGTTGCGCGGGAAGGCGTGCGGCTGCGGGAGTTCGGTGTCCCAGATGGGGTGGTCGGGGTCGTAGCTGTTGCGGATGAACGCCGTCATCCGGCCCTCGTCCAGCGGCGCGACCACCGACAGGTCGGCGTCCTCGCACCGCGCCCACAGCTCCTCCAGGCACGCGGCCATCGCGGCGGCGATCCCCTCGTCCCCCTCACCGCGGGACGCGCCGTCGGCCGCCAGGTCGCGGGTGAAACGGGCGTGCGCGGTGACGTAGTAGCGGTGCTCCTCCGCCGAGGTCGACACGGCGTCGGCGAGGACGTCGTACGACTCCTTCAGCCACGGCGGGACGCCGGCGGTCGCGCGGGAGGCGTCCCGCTGGGAGACGAACCGCTGGTGCGCGTGCGGGTCGCTCTTCATCTGCCGGGCCAGGACCTGGATGCGCTTGACGGGGTGTTCCTCGGTGTTGCCGAACGCGTCGAGGAGTTCGCCCCAGCGCTCCAGGGCCACGACCTGCTCGCCCACCTCCTTGCCGCCCAGCCCCGGCGAGGCGACTTCGAGGGTACCGGTGACGCACCCGGCCTCCGGCTGGAGAACGACCACCGCCCGCTGCCCGCGCACGGTCGCCGCCACCCACGTCATCCCGGCGACACCCTCCGGGCTCACCAGGGCCGCGTCCGGCGGCGTCCCGTCGCGCCGTACGCCGGACTCGACCGCCGGGGAGACCCACACCCCGCCGGTACGGGCGAGCGCCTTGCGGTGGTACCGGCTGATCCTCCACCAGCGGTAGACGGTCCGGCGCCGCGCGGTGCCCTTGGGCCGGTACGGCAGGTAGACGAGCACGACCGCCGTCACGATCGGCACGACGAGGGCGATCCCGGCGAGCACCGGGACGCCGTTGAAGAGGAAGCCGCCCAGGACGCCGATCCCGGCGCCGCCGCCCAGGACGGCCTGTTCACCGAGGTCGCGGCGGCCCACCAGGCCGGTGGGGCGGTGCTTTCCGAACTGATACGTACGCGTTGCCATGAGCTAGATGTCCTTGCTGGAGGGCGTAGGGCCGCTTACGGGAGGCCGTGGGGCGGGAGGTGACGGCGGCGGAGCTGCCGCAGGCCATGGAGGGCTCGACGACATCGGGTTGCCCGGCGCTGGACCGCGCACGGGAGCCGGCGCTCCCCGCCCGGTAGGTCCCACGACCGAGTCGGAGCCGTTGCCCTGAGGCCGGGCGGCAGCCGGAGCACTCGACCCCTGTGCGCCAGGAGAACTCGCCGCCTTGTTCTTCGCGGCGTCGGCACCGGCCTTGGCGACCATGACCCCGACCCCCACCGGACCGGCAGCGCCCGCGCTGGAGCCGGTCATCGCCTTGGCGCTGGCCGTCCCGGCACGACCGCTCGCAGCGGATGAGGCTCGTGGCCCCGCGGCCATGCCGTACCGCCCGCCGACCATGGAGTCCTGAAGGTGCATCCCCATCGCCCGGTTCGCGTGCTGCGCGGGACCGTCCACGGCGGCAGCCGGACCCGAGGACTGCATCGACTTCCGGTCCTGGTGCAGCTGCGCCATCTCGTCCCCGAACGCCGGCAGCCACTTGTAGAGCGTGGCGCTCGCGAACACCGCCGCGAGGAGGATCAGCGCACCCACCAGTGTCTTGGACGCCGTGTCGGACAGGCTCCCCGTCGAATCACTGAGGATCGCGCCGCCGAGCCCGAGCAGCGCGAACAGGATCGGCTTCGACAGCCCGATCGCGAACACCGCGCCGAACCACTTCTTGCTCCTGCCCCACAGATCCCGGTCCACGAGACCGGCGTTCACCACCGGCCCCAACGCGACCGCGACATAGATGGCCGCACCCCGCACCAGCAGCTCGACCCACATCAACAACGCACCGCACAGCATGATCAGGTTGACGACGATCAGCACGCCGACGCCCTCGTTGGGCTCCGCCGCCACGCTCTTGAGGATGTTCTCCAGGAAGGGCTTGAAGTTGGCCGTCGCGGACGGCTCGAAGACCGCCGTCACCTCGTCGATCGCCTTCATGAGCAGCGCCATGAACGCCGGCGTCATCGCGTTGACGACGACCTGGAGCAGAAGGAAACCCACCGCCTCACCGACGGCGGTGGTGACCCCGACGCCCCGCACGGCCCGCTTCCCGACCGCGATCAGCCACAGCGCGACCGTGATCAGCGAGCTGAACGCGAAGATGACGGCGTACTGCTTCAGGAAGGCCGCCGACGTCAGGTCGACCTTCGTCGTGTTCTGGATCAGCTCCAGCATCTTCTGGAGGAACCAGACGTTCGCCTCCGTCAGCTTCTGGAGCAGGAACCCCAGCGGGTCCCGCACGAAGTCGACGGCCGCCTTCACCTCGCAGACCATCGGGATGTAGCAGAACGGGTTCGCCACCGCCGCCGGCACGAACAGGAACGCGACGACGACGTTCACGGCAGCGAGCGTCCGAAGCCGCCGCCCCCACCTGCCTGTTGACCCGGTCCGTACGACGGCCAGCAGCCCCGGCGCGTCCTCACGCAGTCGCAGGCGCATCGCCTACACCTCCGACCTCGGCGAACCGCTCCGCCGCCGATGCCGCCTCGGTCGCCGAGAACGACGGCACGAGTGGCTCCCCCGGCGTCACCGCCGTCGTTCGCCAACTCCCCCCGCTCCAGACCAGATCCACCGTCATCCGTAGGAACGCGATCCGGGGACGCTGCGTCTCGTCGTCCCCGGCGATCCCGCCCACCGACGCCGTCCACACCTCGACGCTCGCGGCCTGCTCCGAGTACGACACCGGCCGCACACCGAGCACGGCCGTCCGCGTGACCAGCGCAGACCCGTCGGACGTCTTCCCGTCGGCACCGAGACCCCGGTTGTCCACAACCAGCCGCGCCGTTGAATCCGCGTCGGCCCTGACCGAGGCGAGGGTGTCCGGCGAGGCCGTCGCGGCGAGCATCCGGTGGCGCCACGAGGTGTTCGTGAAGAACCGCGGATCGCCGTACAACTGGACCGCACTGGTCGCCGCAGCACGCGAACCGGCCGCCGTACGGGGGTACGGCGCCGGGAAGCCGTCGGCCCCCACTGCGCCGCTGACCAGGGGATCTACGGCTTCACCTGCGATGTAGTCCGCGAAGTCCCCGGCGACGCTCACCGTCTGCTGCACGTCCACCGGCGCCACCAGGCCCGGCCCGGACGTACTGCCCGACACCTTCCAGTCTCCGCGCTCCCAGACGAGCCCGACCGTGACCGAACGGAACGCGAGCTGGGGCGCCGTCCCGCCGACTGCGCTTCCACGCACGGTAGTTGTCCACAGGCGGACGGTCGCCTTGTGGATATCGAAACCGAGGACGTGGGCGGCGAGGACACCGGTCCGCGCGACGGCGCGGTGCTTGAGGGAGGGGTCCGCCGAACGGCCGGACTCCGCGATGGCCGCTGCCGCCGTACGTGCCGAGGTCATACCTCGGATCGCGCGATGCCGTACGGCCTTGTCGGTCAGGAACGAGGAACTGCCGCTGACAGTCGCGTAGTTGGAGGCGGCGGCCTTCGCGCCGGCCTCGGTGCGCGAGTACCCGGCGGGTACACCGCCGTTGTCCTGGACCCGGGTCCCGCCGCTCGACGGCGCGATGACGACCGGTGCCGAACTCGGCGATTGGGTCGGCTGGTTGGAGCCGGTGAGGGCGGTCAGGGCGAGGCCGCCGACGGTGAGTGCGGCGACGACCCCGGCGCCGACGGTCCACAGCTTCGCGTTTCTCCTGCGGACTGGACGAGAGGAAGCCACGGTCACACACCCATCCCGTACGTGATGGTGACCAGGGTGCCCAGCGACGCGACGAGGAAGACGCAGACCAGACCGCCGACCATCATCCCCTTGCCCCGCGAACTGTCCATGGTCGAATGGCCCTCGCCCACCCACCCCTTGGACTTCCCGAGCCCGACGAGGAACGCGCCGACCCCTGCTGCGAGTACGACGGCCGCGATGACGCCGAGGATCACCTTCGCGGTGGTCCCGAGCGACGAGAACGGCCCCCAGTCCGGCTTCACGCCGGATACGGTGTCGATGCCGGCCGCGAGCACGGGGTGGAACGACGACGGTTCGGAGACCGACGAAAGAAGGGCATGCATAGGAAACCCCTTGATGCGTAAGTGAGTTGAGAGATGTGAGGCGCTGAGAAATCAGCCGATGTGCCGCATGGCGATCACCTGCGGCGCCCAGAAACTGAGGGGCTTGATCCGCACTCGCGCACCGGTGTGCGGCGCCTCGATGACCTGGTCGTCACCGATGTACATGCCGACGTGCTCCGGCCCCGAAGCGCCGGGAACGCTGAACAGCAGGTCCCCCGGCCGGAGTTGGGAGATGCTCCTGACCGCCGTCCCCGCGCGGACCTGGTCGTAGGTGACCCGGGGGAGGTTCACCCCGGCGTGGCTCCACGCCATCTTGGTGAGCGACGAGCAGTCACAGCCGTTCTGCCCCGTGTACGGCGGGGCGCAGTCGCCGCCCCACTGGTACCAGCTCCCCAGCGCGGTCTTCGCGGCGGCGATGGCCGCAGCCGCACCCTTTCCCGCAGGTGAACTCGCTCTGCTGGCAGCCCACTTCGCGGCCAGGTCCCGGATCGCCTTCACGTAGTTCCGGGTCTCCGAGTACGGCGGGACACCCTGGTACTTCAGGACCGCACCGGCGCCCGCGTTGTACGCCGCGAGCATGTTGTCCGTCGAGTCCCCCGGCACGGCCCCGACCGTCTTCGCGAGGACGCAGTCGTAGCCGGCCTGCGCGGCGACGGCATCCGCCGGGTTGAACACGTCCTTCACCCCGTCGCCGTCACCGTCCACGCCGTACACCGACCACGTCCCCGGCATGAACTGCGCGATCCCCAACGCACCCACCGGACTCTTCGCCTTCGCGTCGAAGCGCGACTCGGTGTAGAGCTGCGCGGCCAGCAACGACGCGGTGACCTGGGGGCACTTCCCTGCGTACTTGCCCACGAGGGTCCGCACCCACGCCGGGACGTCCGCGTTCGCGGCGACCTCGCCACCAGGGCCGGTCTCCTGCGCGGACGCGCTGTCCGCACCGCCGAAGGTCGCCAGCAAGGTCATCCCCGAGAGGGCCATTGCGACGACCAGGCCGAGCACCACCTGCACGGTCCTCTTCACCATCCGCCGTCACGCCCACGGCAACGCGACGACCCGCCAACCGGCGGAGGTGCGCTCCAGACGCAGCGCGAGCTGCTCACGGCTGAGCAGTGGGGCGCCGGACTTCGGGGTCGTCATCAGGATGTAGCTGACGCGGACGAGGGCGCTCGACGAGGTGACGGCGGGGGCACCGTCCGGGACCTCCACCGAGGTCACCGCGACGGACTGCCAGGCCCGTTCGGCACGCAGGGCCGTCCACGGAGCGTCTTGTCCCGGGCGCTTCTGGGCTAGAACCTCGGCCAGATCACCGGCCGCGAACCTCGACGCGCGCTCACTGGCGTCGGCGTACGACAGGTCACCACCGACACGGGCATCGTGCCCGGTATACGCCTTGGTGAACTTCCGGGCGGTGTCCGCTACATCGGACGGCACAGCGGTGCTCGGAGCGTTTTCCTCGGAGGAAGGGGAGGAGAACTCTGCTTGCGGGGCGGCGGATTGGGACCGGTGCGGCGCCTGTTCGGCGGTGGAGGCAACCGAGCAGCCGGTGGAGAGGAAGCTGATCGAGAGAGCTACGGGTATACCGCAAAAAATGCGAACAAAAGGTTTTATTTGAGACATGAGGGAACCAGGACCTTGATGCGCCGAGGGAAGGAGGAGGCGGGCATTGCGGCCCTGAGGGGGCGGGCCGCAACGCCCCTTCGCAGGGGCTAGGCCAAAGGGCCTGCTCCTGCGGGCTGTTCCTGAATCCTGGCAGGAGGGGCGGGAAGAAAGCTCACGGGAGGGTTTGCTACTCGGCTGGGTGTCTCGGGAGCCCTCCTCGGGACCGCCTCTTGATGCTCAGTAGTTCTTGCCGTAGAGCCTGTGGGCAGGATCTTGCTGAACGGTCAAGGAACGTGCCTGGTGGCGACGTGGCACGTATCTCGGAAAACATGGGATGAGAACCCCATGAGTTTCTGATCAATAGCAAGGGACTTCTCTGCTTCCGCCCCCGCTCCGACCGATCATCATGTGGTGGATCCAGGCTCAGGTTTGTTCGGTAGGGCGGGGCAGGTGGTGAGGCGGGTGCGGTGGATCGTGGGCTCGGAAGCAGTGGCCGGTAACGGGATGTCGTAGCGGAAACACGTGGGCCCGGGAGCGTAGCCGACGGTGACGGTGATGCCGGAGTGGTGCCGCTCTGCCGTCCATGGAGCTGTCGCCGCGTGCGCGATCTCGGTGTTGGTGAGGGTGCCGTCCTGAAGCGCTTCCGCCAAGCGGTACTGGGTGAGGCCAGCTTTCTTGCCGAGTTGCTCGGTGGGTGGGGTTTCCGGTTTGTCAAAGAATGCGGGAATCGCGATGGCTGCTACGACACATATGGCGATCACGGCCAGGCCGACGGTGATCACGGCGGAAAACGCGCACCCGACCGGGAACGGCCGGGTGCGCGTGTCGGTCTCCTGAGTCATACGTTCAGGATCCCGTATATCCGATCTCACCGAGCCGCTTGCGCATGACCTCCGCGTAGCCGGTGGTGCCGGCGTTCTTGGGGTGGAAGGACTCTCGGCTCAGGCACCGTCCGCCGGAGTTGCCCCACAGGCATGAGGCGGGCTGGGCGGCGGGGTCGCCGTCGTGGAAGTCGCCGTCGCCGTTCGGGCCGATGACGATTTTGTTGATCCACTCAGGGTCGTCACAGCCGCTGTGACCGACGAACGCGCCGACGGGATCGGCGTACTGCACCTTGATTTTGGTGGGCCCGGTCCGCAGCGAGTCGACGAGCTTCTTCTGTTCCGCGTTGGCGTAGTTGACCAGTTCGGCCAGGACCTGCACCTCGCTCATGTCGTAGTACCAGGAGCCGGTGCATTTGACAGTACGACTGAGGAGTTCCGGGTATCCCATCAGGACGATCTGGGCGTTGTCCGCCTTGCGGGCGGTTTCTTCCAGGACGGATCTCAGATCGGGAATCATACGGTCGACGATTTGTTTCTTACGGGTCAGGAAGTCGTCAGAGGCGCAGTTGGTGAGGGACCCGCACTCTGTCATGGCGTTGGCGAAGCCAGCCTCGTCGTTGCCCCCGAGGGTCAGCATGACCAGGGTGGTATCGCTGCTGAGGACCCCGGAGTCGGTTTGGAGGACCTCGTTGAACTGGCCTTCCTTGTGCCGTTGCGGACTGTTGCCGGAGAGGACAGGGCCGACGTTCTTCGTCATGGCGCCGGAGCAGGCGACGAAGCCGAGTTCGGCGTCGTAGCCCCAGCTGTCCGTTTCCGCGCCGACTGGCTTGGTCATACCGGGGAGCACCAGCTTGCGGGCCCAGGCGTTGTCACTGCGGCGGCACGCGTTCCACTGGGCGGTGCCGTGGTCCTTGTCGCTCTCCGGTGAGTAGTTGCCCGCACCCTCGCCGGAGGTGTAGGAGTCGCCGAGAACCGCGACCATGTGATGGGGTTTCTCACCCAGCGGCTGGAAGGCCACGGCGTCCCAGGCGACGTCGTCATCTCCGGTGCCGTCGAGGGTCAGGTTGGACAGACGGACCCGGGGTTTGCCGCTGACCTGGTACGCGCCGAGGGACACCCATGTGTTGCTGCCGTGCTCCTGGCCGATGAAGCGGGTGCGGGTGAACTTGCCGTTTCCGGTGTCGATCTCGTATTTGGCCTGCTGGGTGTGGGCACCGTGGTCGGGGAGATGGACCATGACGCGGACCCAATCGCTCATGCTGTAGTTCAGCGACCAGGTGCCAGTGATCCCCAGTCTGCCCGCATCGGTGGTGCTGGACATCCTGGTGTGGGTGAACCAGAAGTGGTTTCGGTAAGCCGCGCCGATCTGGTGGAGGTCCATCCGCGCCGATGGGCTAGCGAAGTCGAAGTCGAACGATCCGGCCGACGAGATGGTGCCGCAACTGCGGGTGTCGGAGCCGGCAGGCCGGATGCCGTCCGGCAGGTTGTCGACGATGTAGGTGCCGGACGGGATCTCGGCGTCGCAGCGAGGTGGATAGGCGTTGCCGTCGGGCTGTTCGGGGTAGGTGGCGTTGAACCGGTGGACGGCGTTGCCGCACTGTGCGGCGGTGTCGCAGTCCTTCCACTTGACTGCTTTGTTCCACCAGCAGTGCAGCCATACCGTCGACTTGGGATCGTCGAGTTCGCAGGCGCCCCGACCCGGGTCGTTGGAGTCGTTGTCACCGATCTTCGAGGGGTTGCACTTGTTGGAGGAGTCGCAGAACAGGTGGTTGCCCGGTTTGGCCCCGGTGCGCAGGGTGTTGCTGTTCCACCACGCGGCGCGGTAGCCGGGCTGCATGTCACCAGGGGCGAACATCGCGGAGATCGGACGGGCCGCCCAGCCGATGACTTTCTCTTGGTAGGGCCAGTCTTGGGGGTGGGCGGCGTGCGAGTAGTCGTCCTTGCCCTCGGAGTTCTCCAGGAACGGGGTGCGGTTGGCTTTCCACAGGGGGTTGGCCGGGTTGTTGGTGAAACCGACGCCCCAGTGTCCGCCGTGCTTGTCCTTCTCGGACTCCTCGTAGAACCCGGCGTTGTACGCCCACAGGGCGAACGTCCAGTTCTCGATGAACTTGGGGGTACCTCCGTTGACGATCATGCCCGCCTTGCGGGTCTGGTTCCACTTCTCGACCAGGATGTTGACGCCCGCGGCGATGTTGGCCGTGTAGTCAAGCGCCACGGCCTCCTGCTGCACCGTGGTCAGCGGCGACTCGTCGGGCTTCTCCTTGCCGTGCACGCGCATGCCGTCGGTGACTTGGGTGATCCCGTAACCGCAGTCGGCCTTCGCGAAGTTGATCTTCCACGGGTCTTTCTGTTCACCGTCAGCCTCATAGCCGACGCCGTAGTAGTTGCCGATGAGGGGGTTTGCGGTGACCCCTGGGACGGCGTAGCGGGTGGCCTGCCACATGTTGGACTCCTGCGCGGTGATACCGAGCATCACCTGCGCGGGAACGTGCCAGTCCGCGTTGTTGCCGGGATCGCCCTCCATGCGTTTCAGCGGGAAGAGGGTCTGTGGCTGGTACGCGGCCATGCCGGTGCCCTTCCAGTCCGCAGGCCGGGAGATGTGCTTGTTGAGGTTTCCGGTGACGGCCTGGTCCACGGCCCATTCGACCTGTCGGGGAGTGGGCTGGAACGCCTGCTTGCGTGAATCGCCGCGCGGCACTGAGCAGGATCGGTCCGCCTCTACGGGACTTGCCGCCGCCGTACGGGTCATTTTCGCGGACGAGGGCTGAGGAAGAGACGGGGAGAGACCAGTACCCTTACCGTCGCCCACCAGTTCGTCGGCGGGCGGTACGTCCAGAGTCACGGACCGGCCGGTCTCCAGAAGGCGCACATGGGCGCGCACCGTGCGTGCGCTCAGGGCTTCCGAGGGGTCGATACGGGAGTCTTTGCCGTCGGCCCACCGTGAGGTCACGGCGGCGGTGGCAAGCGAGGATACGGTGACGTTTTTCGCGAGACCTTCGATGTACCTGACCGTTCGGGGCAGGGGTCCCCGCGTGGTGGCCTTGCCGGTGACGAAGACTGTTCCGGAAGCGGACCTGGCCAGATCGAGTGCGGTCAGTTCGCCGGAAGCGAGTGCCGTCGGGACATCGCCCGCCTTACCGGCCGCGAGTTGTTCGGCGGATACTCGGCGTACCGTGCCCCGGTCCTGCGTGCCTTCTTGGTCGAGGAATACGACGCCGCCGTCCGCGTCTGGCATGAGCTGGAACGGTACGGCCGTGGTCTCGGCGACCGTGCGCGCGGTGCCGCCGTCGGCCACTTCGACCAGGCTGGATCCGCGTGCGGCGACGACTTTCTCGCCGACCGGCACCGCGGAGGTGACCTGGCCGCGTAAGGTCAGCGGGGCGTCAGCCGTGCCCCGGGTGCCGTCCACACGGATCAGCCGCGTCTCGTTGCGCTCCGAGTCGTCGTCGGTGAACTGTGAGAACACCGCGTCCTCGGCAGTGCCGCAGCCGGGTGAGAAGTAGCCCAGCGTGGCCTGGAAAGGCAGCTTGGTGACCTTGCCGGTGGTCAGGTCGACCACGGCGGTGAAGGCGCCGCGTGTCATCAGATCGGGTTTGTTGGTGAACGTCCGGGGCGCGTAGGCGACTGCGGCGTGCCTGCCGGAGGCGGTCACGCAGACGTTTCCGATCCAGGTGTCCGTGTCGAAGCCGGGCTCGGTCAGGGTCGCGGCGGTCTTCCACCGGTAACCGTCCTTCTCAGCGGCGGTCAGCACGTGGAAGCCGGTCGCGTCTCCGGACGATGTCCAAATCCGGTCGGTGGATTCCTGGTAGTCGGGGCCCAGGAGGGCGCGCCGACTCGCCTCGGGCACCGCCGACGGGTGGGCGGGTGCAGTGGTGCCGGCTGAAGGGGCCCAGCCTTCGGCCTTCTTTGGTGGGAGCTCGTCGGCGAAGGCGGGTGCTTGTACGAGGCTCACGGCGATGGCGCACGCGGCCAGGCTCGCGAGTTTTCTGAGTCTTCTCATGCATGTTCCTCGACTGTCTCCGTCAGGGGGATTCGTACTGCGCTGTCCAGATGCCGGATGTCATTCAAAGGGCATGGGCATGACATGGAAGTCGCCAAAGGTTCCGGCGACTTCCATGAGGGTGGTGCTGGGTCAGCGAGCGAGCCTCGCGGCCTTGGCCGCCTGCGTGTCATTGGCGCCGAGAATCTCGTCCAGGGCACCTTGGTTGGCGATGATCGCCGCCTGCTGGAACTTCGTCTCGACGTCGAACCAGGTCTTCGCGACCATGTGCCGGTCCCGGCACGACACGTCCGCCTGCGCTGTGGCGCGTTCTTCGGAGCTGATGTCGTACGGATCGTTGAACCTTGGGTCCTCGGCCGCGTCCATCGGCTGGGCGTAGTCGTACCCCTGGTCCTTCATACACCGCGACCACTGGGCGAACACCGCAAGGACAGCCGGGTCCTGGAGCGACGCCCGGTAGGTCTCGCCGTCGATCTGTTCCACCAGCGGAGCGGTCTGGGCGACGGGCACGCCGCCGTCGGCCTCTTGGGCGCACCGGCGCAGTTGGTCCGCGTCGGAGCCCGACTCGTCCACGGCCCCCTCACTCAGGGCCTCGTCGTACGCCTGCTGCACCGTGGGGTCGGGGTGGTAACCGTGCCGTGCGGCGGCCTGGGCGTCGTAAACGCCGTATCGCCCGTCCGTGTACGACGTGCCGCCAGCCAGGTCCGGGAGGTCGGGCGCGGGAAGCCAGGCATCGAATCCCGCCCTGCTCATGCACGCGTCGATCAGGTCGTCCCGCACACTGAGGACGGTCCGGGCGGTGCTCTTGGCCGGCATGTACGTCTCCAGTGGAAGCTTCCATGTCGAGGGGTCCTCGGGGTTCCCCACGGTTGCCTTGGCCGACGACGGTGCCATGGGCGCGTTCGCCTGTTCCTGCGGCGCGTTCCGATCGGCCGTGGTCGCGATCACTGCCGTGCCGCACACCGCCCCGGCGACCAGCAACGGCACAGCTAACTTGAGAGTCCTGCTTTTGACAGTCACTGCGTTTCCCCCCTGCTCGTGAACCTGCTAGGAAATCCAGCTGAACGAAGCGTTCTCGTTGTAGACGGTCGTGAACCGCGAGATCTCCTGGTAGGGAGCCATGCTCTGGTAGGGCTTCTTGTAGCCGCTGTAGTAGTAGACCCGGGCGGTGTACTTGTAGTGGTCGTTCGAGCCGGATGCGGCGTTGTTTTTGACGTTCAGCCCTGAACCCGGCCAAGGGGAGCTCGCGCCGTTGATGATGCAGAACCTCAGAGGATGGGCATGCCCGTCTCCTGGCCGCAGTGCGTTGAAGTCGTAGACGTTGTAGCCGATGTTCCGGTATGAACCCGCAGGTCCCGAGTTGTAGTAGAGATGGAACTTGAACCCGGATTGGCCCGGATTCTCACAAGCTTCCATGCTGTGCAGGTTGAAGTCATCCGCAGCCGGATTCTCTGCGTGGGCCACTCCGGACCCGAGCAAGGTCAGTGCGCCCACGAGGACTGCTGCTGTGCTCGCTCTCCGCATCTGTTGTCCCCCTCCTGTCGATTCGACGGCGTCGGACTGATGGATCTTTGTCCGATACAGAGGTCGACCATAGTCAGGGCCCCGCCTGATTTTGGATACCCTTGACCAAGGTTGTCTCTTTCCTGTTGCGTGAACAGGGGGCTTGGAGTGGCATTTGGTGCCACTGTCTGCGGAGAAGCTCGGGGTCCGCTTGGGTGGCTCGATGCTTCACTAAGCGGAATGGCTGGTTCTCTATGAGGCCATGCCATCTACATTTCTTTGCTGTGTCATGCCCTGGCTGGAGGGAACCGGCTGATGTTTCTCTCACCTTGATGGGCCAGAGTGTCTCCGATGAACCGCACCCGCCCCCGGGGCAACTGAAGGTTCGCGCTGCTTGGTGTGACGGTGCTCATGGATGATGAGGGGGTTGCTCAGGGGACAGTGGTGGTATCGGGGGCGACGGCCCGCAGCGCGGGTGGGGCGTCGTTCGACGTGGACGATGCGGGGAAGGCTGGCGGGGGCGGATTTCTGTACGGCGGCAGTGGTGCAGAGTGCGGGATGGGACCTGCTTGTTCACCGTTGCTCATTGTCTGGGGGCGATGACGGGTCCGGGGTGGTGTTCGTGCTGGGGTACCGGGACGGGGAAGCGCTCTATGGGGTGTGGAAGCTGAGGAAGAACTTCATGCCCGGCGGGTGGTCCAAGGAGCAGAGCGAGGACAGCGACATCGTGTTTGTGACGCTCGTGTTCAACGCCGCGCTCAAGAACATCCAGCACGTCGTCGGGCCAACTTGTTCGCCACGGGGACGACCGTCAGGGCCTCGCTGGTGACCGTCACGGGGTATCCGGACACCTCTGAGCGGTGGTCGATCCCGAAGGGCATGGCCTTCCTTCGGCTGGAGCAACAGGACATCCACTACGGCCCAGTTGCGGCCAAGCGATCCACAGCGACCGTCAACCAGGGCACAGCCGGGCCTGTGAGAAGGAGCGGGGCGCACACGCTGTACGACAGCACCAGCTCTTGGCGCTCGGGTTCGACCGTTAGGTTGGCGAGGAGGACGTGGTCGAACGGCAGCCAGGTGTCCGGTGAGTCCGGCGGGTTGATGCGGATGCCCTCGGAAGTGAGAACCACCCGCGCCCACTCGTAGTCGCGCCACTGTTCCTGGGCTTGGGCTTCCGCCTGTTGGAGCCGTTGAGCATCCAGCCGCCGGTTGGTCACCCAGCGGCGGCCCAGGGACGGGTGGTTCTCGAAGTAGCCGGCGCGCGGCGGGAGTACGGGGTCGGTGGCGTAGAAGCGGGCCGTCGTGCACATCACGTCGGCGTACGCCGTTTCTCCGGGGTCCGGGGTGTATCCGGGGGTGGGGACCGGTATCAAGGTTCCGCCCGCGCGGAGGTGGGCGTCGAGCTGGGCCGCGGCTTCGGCGGCGTGCCGGTGGGCTGCTTCGTCACCGGCACCGAGCAGGTGTCGCCGCATGGTTGTTCTTCCTTCCCGCTGATGAGGACATTGAGGGTTTTCAGCGGTGCCGCTCCAGGGTGAGGACGGCCTTGGTGATTGACGTCAT
>NZ_LIRL01000589.1 GCF_001419795.1 Streptomyces niveiscabiei | reverse complement strand
GTACGGGGGTGGGGGCCAGCTTGGGCGCGGCTAGGACGGACATCGGTGGGCCCTTCGGGAGGTGGGCCGTCAGGGTGCCCGTGGCCCGTTGATCCGGCGCTGATCGAAGCTGATCGGACGGTCAGGGACGGGTTCCGGTGCTGTGCGAGGCTGCACCGCATGCGGATCCTGGTGGTCGAAGACGAGGTGGACCTTGCGCAGACCCTGCACACCGGACTGACCGCCGAGGGCTACAGCGTCGACCTCGCGCACGACGGCAGGCAGGGACTGTGGATGGCCCGGACCGGCGAATACGCCCTGGTCGTCCTGGACTTGATGCTCCCCGGGCTCAACGGGTACAAGGTGTGCGCGCAGTTGCGCCGGGAGGGCAACGCGACGCCCATCCTGGTGCTCACCGCGAAGGACGGGGAGTGGGACCAGGCGGAGGCGCTGGACACGGGCGCCGACGACTACCTCGCCAAGCCGTTCTCGTACCTGGTGCTCGTCGCGCGGCTGCGGGCGCTGGTCAGGCGGGCGGCGGCGGTCGCGCCGCCCGTGCTGGCGGTGGGGGACCTGTCGCTGGACGTCGCCGGGCGGGTGTGCCGGCGGGGCGGGACGCGGGTCGATCTGACGCCCCGGGAGTTCGCCGTGCTGGAGCTGCTCGCGCGGCGGGCCGGGCAGGCGGTGTCCAAGGGGGATCTGCTGTATCACGCGTGGCCCGACGAGGCCCTGGATCCGAATCTGGTGGAGGCGAGGGTGAGTGCGTTGCGCAAGAAGGTCGACGCCGCGTTCGGGCGGCGGTCGCTGGAGACGGTGCGGGGAGCGGGGTATCGGCTGGTGGACGACCGTGAACGGGCGTGAGGCGCGGCGGCGGTGGTGGTGGCCGCGGTCGGTGCGGGCGCTGGCCGCGCTGACCGCCGCGCTGACCGCCGCCGTCATCCTGCTGGGGATCGGCTGGTGGGTGCATGACGAGGTCGAACGCGAGAGCGCGCGGATCGCCGAGGACCAGGCCCGTGGGCAACTCTTCGCTCTCGTCGACCAGTTGACGGAGGGAGGGATGCCCAGCCGCAGGAGCACCCTGCCGTTCGAGGTCGTCGCGACCGGCCGGCGTACCCCTGTCGCCTCCGGCGGGGGCATGGACTTCTTCGATGCCGGCAGCGCCCATGTACTGCCCGCCCCGCCCGCGGTCCACGCGCCGGTGAACGCGATCACGGAGGACAGCTGGGGCTACAGCGTTGAGCCCCTGCGCATACCCGCGCGCCGCGACTACGACCCGCCCGCGAACAGATTCGACCTGGCGGGCGGAACCTACCCCGTCCTGTACGTCGACATCTGGGCCGGTGAGCTGGACCGCGGCAGTGCCGCCGCGCTGGGCGTCGCCGCCGGCTCCACGCTGCGGGCCTACGTGGTGGCGCTCCCGGACACGGCCCGGGCGATCACCGGCACCGTCGACGACCTGCTGCTGCGGGCCGCCCTCGTCGCCGTCGTCCTCATCGCCGCCGCGACCTACGGCGCCGTACGCATCGCGCTGCGCCCCGTCGAGGCGATCCGTGTCCTCACCGCCTCCGTCACCGCGAACAACCCCCGCGAACGCGTCACCGTGCCCGCCTCGGGGCACGAGATCGCCGCGCTCGCCACCACCATCAACACCACCCTCCAGCGCCTCGACAACGCCGCCGCCCAGCAGCGCCGGTTCGTCGCGGACGCCGCGCACGAGCTGCGCAGTCCGCTGACGACCCTGCTGGCCAGCCTGGAGGTCGCGCTCGCCTATCCGGACCGTACGGACTGGCCCGCGGCGGCGACCACCGCCGCCCGGCAGACGCGCCGGCTCCAGGCGCTCGCCGAGGACCTGCTGCTCCTCGCGCGGCTGGACACGCGTCCGGGGGGCGGGGGCGGGGCCGTGGACCTGGCCGAGGTCGCTTCCCGGCTGGTCGAGCACTATCCGCTCGGGGAGCGGAAGTTGGCGCTCATGTGGGACGGCGCGGAGAGCGCGTACGTCCTCGGGGACGCCGGTGAGTACGAGCGGCTGGTGCGCAACCTCGTCGACAACGCCGTCCGGCATGCCGCGCACCGGATCCAGGTCACCCTCCGGGTGGCGGACGACGGGTGGGTCGTGCTCGCGGTGCACGACGACGGGCCGGGGGTGCCCGGCGAGGACGCCGAGCGGATCTTCGAGCGGTTCGTACGGCTGGACGACGCGCGCTCCAGGGACGACGGGGGCACCGGGCTGGGGCTCGCCATCGCCCGGGACCTGGCCCAGCGGCACGGCGGGACCCTCACGCTCGCACCCCGCACGCTCGGGGCGTGCTTCCTGCTCCGCCTGCCGCCGGCCGAGGGGGTCCAACTGCTCGCATAGTTGGATCGAACGGGAGGTGATCGCCCGCCGGACAGGGGACGTTGGGGGGAAATCCGAGTGGCTGGAGGAACGGCGTGAACAAGAAGCAGCGGCGGCAGATTCTGGCCGAGGTGTACGCGGAGCGGGAGCGGCTGCTGCCGCTGCGGGGGCAGGCGTCCCGGACGACCATCGAGATGGTGCGGTCCAGCGCGGGGAACGTGGGCGAGCCGGAGATGGTGCCGTACCTCAACCTCGCGTACCTGCTGGGCGTGAAGCGGGGGCTCGGGGAGGACGCGCTGATGGCGTTCGCGCTGTCCCTGGCGAACTGGGCGGTGGCGGCGGTGGCCGAGGTCGCGCGCTCCTCCGGGCGGACGGTGGAGCAGGTGGTCGACATGTACGAGACGGCGATCATGGCGGCGGGCGAGGCGCTGGAAGAGGAGGAGAAGGTGCCGCTGAAGGAGGGGTTCCAGCACGAGGACGGGTTCTGGGACGAGGACTGAGGCGGGGGTGCGGGCGGAAGCGCATCGGAAGCGGATCGGCTCTGGTGGCGGAAGCGGCCGTACTGGTCGCATCGGCGGTGTCATCCAGCCGTTGGAGTACCCATGAACGACCCAGGACCACCATCGTCCTACCAGGGCGCGGGGCTCGTCCCGCCGGCCGGGCCCGCCCGCACCTGGGGGCTCGCCGTCGTCGGCGTACCGCTGGTGCTCGTGCTGCTCCTGACGCTGGTCGTGAGTCTGTCGGGCGGCGACGACTCCGGTGGATCCGGCGGCGACTGGAACGGCTCGTCGGGCTGGCCGGGGACCTCGGAGACGACGGAGGCGACCGAGGAGACGGAGACGGCGGAGGCGACCGACGTGCCCACGCCGTACGACTCGACCGGCGATCCCGTCTACGAGGAGAGCGCGACCCCGTCGCCGTCACCGAGCCTCTCCCCGTCCGACGCCACCGGCCCCGAAGCCGTCGTCACCGCCTACTTCGCGGCCATCAACGACCGTGACTTCGCGACCGCCTGGTCCCTCGGCGGCAAGAACCTCGACCGCGACTATGACACGTTCGTCGAGGGCTTCGCCACCACCGAGTCGGACAGCATCACCATCACGTCCGTGCAGGGCGACGACGTGGCGCTGACCCTCGAAGCGCGCCAGACGGACGGCACGACGAAGACGTTCGACAGCGTCTACACCGTCAGCGGTGGAGAGATCGTCCGTGCCAGGGGCACCCAGACCAGTTGACCATCCGGCAGGAGCGAACCGCCGTGACCACCCAGGTGATCCATCCCCGTCCGCCCGACCCGGTGCCTCGACCGCCGCGCACCGCCCGCGCGTACGCGTGCACCAAGGCTACCCGCCTGCTGTCCGCGGGCACGTACCTCGACGCCGGCTACCGCCGCGCGGTCATCCGGGAGCTGCTGCACAACTACCCCCGGGTCGTGGCGCCTTCGTACGGCTACGACGCCGTGTCGGTGCTCGCCCACGCGCTCGCCGCCCGGCGGCTGCACCGCCTCCAGTGGGCCGTGGGCCTCGGTTCGGCCTTCGTGGTCTGGCTGCTGCTGGTCCTGGGCGCGCTGAACTTCCCCCTGGCCGCGCTGCTCCTGGTGTGGGCGCTGTGGGCCGTGGCCTACCTGCGGCGCATCGTGACCCTGCACACCCTGATGACCCGGCTGAAGGAGACCCGCCCCGACGGCGGTTTCGACGGCGCCTACCCCGCCGACCGGGCCCTCACCGACACCGTCGTCCACAAGATCGACCACGAGCAGTCCAGCAGCAGCGGCCTCGTCTTCTACAGCGGCTTCCGGCCGTTCGTCGGTGCCGGTGAACTCCTGCGCGAGTGGTCCAACGCCCAACTCCTGCTCGGCGCGCGCAAGAAGAGGATCGACACCCGGACGAAGGCCGACGGCGCGACCCTGGACCTGGAGGCGCGCGAGACCCCCGTTCCGTTCACCGTCCGCGAGATCACCGACTACGTCGCCGCCCGGATGCGGGCGGAGCTGCGCGACGAGGTCCGCGGCGACGAGCGCATCGAGGGACTGACCGTCGAGCAGCGCCGTTTCACCACCGCCATCCGCACCAACGACCGTACGCGCGGCCCCGGTTGGTCCCGGCTGCCGGGTGTGGACGACCTTCCCGAGATCCACTGGCGGGAGGACTACGACTCCGCCCGCGAGTACCTGTGCGTGCGGGTCGGTTCGTGGAACGAGGAGCTGGTGACCTCGGTCTTCGTCGGGTTCGACCTCAAGGGCGACACCCTGCACACCGAGTTCTACACCTACGTGCTCGGCCCGCTGGTGGACGATTTCCACCTCGCCGACCGGCTCCCCGACGCCTTCGACGGCCGGCTGGCCGTACGGGTCGCGTGGGGCATGGTCAAGGCCGTGCCGATGCGCGTCCTGGCGCTGGCGCTGTCGCCGCTGTACCTGGTCCCGGAGCGGTTCCTGCCGGCGTCGGTACGACGGCTGCTGCGCCCCGGACGCAGCCGCGCCAGCGTCGGCACCGGCACCGAGGTGCGGACCGTCCTGGTCGACAACAGCGAGTTCCAGTTGGGCCGTTACGCGACCGAGGCGGTCGACTGCGGTGCGCTGACCAGCGTCCGGGAGATGGCCACCAGCACCACCTACCACCACTTCTTCCAGAAGACCGACGCCGTCAAGTACATGCAGATCGTGCAGCGCCGCACGCTCCAGAACATCCGGGCGTTCCTCGCGGAGCACAACATCGACCTCGCCGAGCACGACCGCGCGCAGACCAACATCCTGATGGGGGACCGGAATCAGGTGATCGCGGGGGACAACAACCACGGCTTCGGCTACAACTACCACGAATCCGGCGGCAGTTCGTCGGGTTCGTCCGGTTCGGCCGGTCCGGCCGGAGACTGAGGGGGACAGGGACCATGAGCGGGAACTTCACGTTCGGCGACCACAACCAGGTCGTCACCGGCGACGGCAACCAGCGGTTCGGCTACAACTTCCATGAAGCACCGGCGGCCTCCGCCGTCGAGAAGCGGGAGGAGCCGTCGGAGCCGGGGACACCCACGTTCCCCTCCGACGACGTCCGCGCTCGCAGCGTCTTCGTCGTGCACGGCCGCGACGAGGAGGTGCGCTCGGCGATGTTCGGGCTGCTGCGCCGCCTGGATCTACGGCCCCTGGAGTGGGAGGAGTTGGTGCGCGCCACCGGCAAGGCCTCGCCCTTCCTCGGCGAGGTCGTCGCGCACGCGCCGTCCCAGGCGCAGGCCGCGCTGGTGCTGCTCACGCCGGACGACATCGCCAAGCTCCACCCGCAGTTGCTGGGCGACCGCGAACGCGACGACGAGACCCGACTGACCGGGCAGCCGCGGCAGAACGTGCTGATCGAGCTGGGCATGGTGCTGATGGCCTACCCCGAGCGGACCGTGATCGTCGAGGTCGGCCATCTGCGGCAGGCCGCCGACACGGCGGGGCGCAACGTCATCCGCTTCGACGGGTCGGAGGAGTCCCTCAGGAAGATCGTCGCGCGGCTGAAGGTGGCCGAGTGCCGATTGGACGACTCCCGGCCGGAGTGGCTCGACACCTCGTACTTCGCGAACCTGTCGGCCTATCGGCGGCTCGCCTGAGCTCAGGGTGCGGCGGGCCCCGACGCGAGGGTGTTCAGGAAGGCGCCCAGCTCCCGCATGTCGATCCGCTCCAGGTCCGACGGCCGTACCAGGACCCGCAGTTCGCGGCAGACGGCGCCCTCCCGGGAGCGGGCGACGAAGGACATCAGCAGCAGCCGCAGCAGGCTGTCCAGGTCGAGATGGCCGAGCCGGGCCAGCCCCGAGCCCACCAACGGCATGGCCACGCACTCCAGTTGGGCGTGGTCGCGCAGCGCCTCCCACAGCCGGGTCAGCCCGGCCGAGAGGTCCTCGACGCTGGAGGCGGCCACGTAGTCGTTGCCGATCCGGCTGTAGGCGACGGCGAACACGAGCCGGGGCCGGGCACCGAGCACCGCGACCGTGCCGATCGGGTACCGGTCCAGTTTGCCGAGCGGTTTGCGGGCCCGTTCCTCGCGTGCGACCGGGGTGAAGGGGGCGAGCGCCGCGTCCAGTTCGGCGTCGAGCCGCCGTACGTCGCCGTCGTAGCGCCGGGCCAGCAGCTGGGCCTGCACGCTGTCGCCGTTGATGACGACGGACGCTTCCGGCTCGGTGTCGAAGGTGTCGCAGAACCCGACGACGAGGTGGGCGGGCTGGTCGAAGACGTCGCCCGCCTCGACCACCACCGTCATGTCCGGCCGCCGGAACTCCTGCCGTACCCGCTGCACCGGCCGGGCCGCGCAGAGCCCCCACACCAGGCAGGCGCCCAGCGACACCACGCTGACGAGTCCGGCGTCGGGCAGGCCACCGGGGAAGAGCTGGCCGGTGAACTGGAGCACCGCGGACATCCCGCCGAACGCGACGGCCGTGTTCCGCATGAAGACCTGCCGGGCGCGGCGGGTCCCGTACCGCCGCGACGGCCGTCGGGGCAGCCGTAACGACCGTCGTATCAGCCGTCGGGACAGCCGTGTCGCACCCGGTCCACCGGGAACACCCGGACACATCGTTCCTCCAAGGCATCGTGGTAATCTGCCGGTCACTTGATAGTTACGCAGAGTGGCGAACAGATGCGGCGGGGGCGACGCGAGTGGCCGATGCACGAACGCACATCCAAGTGAAGGTGCTGGGCCCGGTCCGGCTCGAAGTGGACGGCGTCGCGGTGCGGCTGACACCGCTGACGACCCGGCTGCTGGTCCGCCTGGTGGCCGCCGAGGGCGAGGCCGTTCCGGTCCGGCAACTGCGGCGCGACGTCTGGGGGTTGGCCGACGAGCCGCGCCATCTGGCCCAGCGCAGCCGCAACGAGGTGCAGAAGCGCGTGCTGGAGCTGCGCCGCGCCCTCGACCCCCGGCAGGACGGCACCGGCGCCCGTGTCCTGCGCACCGAGCAGCAAGTCACCCTGCACGGCTCGGAGTCGGCCTACCGCCTGGTGCTGCGGCCCGGGGAGCTGGACAGCGCGCGGTTCACCGACCTCGTCCGGGGCGCCCTGCTCGACCCGCCCGCCACCGCAGCGCACCGGCTCGACGAGGCGCTGTCCCTGCTCTACGGCCGCCCGCTGGCCGAGGTCGACGGCGAGGGGTTCGCGGAGCCCTTCATCCGCCGCCTCGCCGCCCTGCGGGACGCCGCCCGCCGTGAACTCGTGCGTGTCCAGGCCGACTTGGGGCATCCCGAACTCGCCCTGCCGGTCGCCGAGTCGATCGTCCGCGACCACCCCGACGACGCCGAGGCCGCGCGCACCCTGGACGCCCTGCGGGCCACGCTGCGCGCCCGGCACGGCGCCGAACTCATGCGCCACCGGGTGCCGTTGCCGGGTCAGCGCGCCGATGTCGTCCTGGTCCGGGGCGACTTGTTCGAGCAGACGGACTCCAACCTGGTCGTCGGTTTCACGGACACCTTCGACACCGAGTCCGACCAGTCGATCGTGATCAGCGGCGAGAGCGTGCAGAGCCAGCTCGTGGACCGGCTGTTCGCCGGGGAACGCCGGCTGCTGGACGAGAAGCTCAGGTCCGGGCTGCGTACGGTCCAGGCCGTCGCGACCGAGAGCGTGCGGGCCAAACCCCGGGGGAGGCGCGTGCGTTACCCCGTCGGCACCACCGTCGTCGTCCCCGTGGACGGCGGACGCCGGGTGTTCGCGACCGCGTACTCGCGGCTCGGCAACGACCTGGTGGCCCACTCCGGCCACGACGACCTGCGCGTCAGCCTGGAGAGCCTGTGGGCGTCGGTCGCGGTGCACGGGCTGTTCAAACCGGTCGCCGTTCCGCTCATCGGGTCGGGGCTCGCGCGGGTCACCGACCTCGACCGGGGGCAGCTCGTGGCCCTCATCGTCGACTCGTTCATCGACGCGTACGTCTTTCCCGATGGCGAACTCGCGCCGATCGGCACCACCGTCACCCAGCTGGAGCGCGCCGGGTTCGAGGTGCGGGACGTCGAGTCGCTCCGGGAGCACTACGCGCTGACCCTGCGGCGCTGGGTACGGAACCTGGAGGCCGGGTGGGACCGGGCGGCGGAACTCGCCGGGCCGGGACGCGCGAGAGTCTGGCAGCTCTACATGGCCGCCTCCGCCCTCGCCTTCGAACGCAACCGCATAGGAGTCAACCAGGTCCTGGCCGTACGCCCCGCGGAAACCGGCAACTCCGGCCTCCCCCTGCGCGCACGGGCCTGGGCGGAATAACCGACCCCGAACCCCCGAGACACCCGGCCTTCACAGACAAAGAAGCGGGGCGGTCTCCACCCCCGTCAGGGAGACCGCCCCGCTCCATCCCGCCCCGCTACTCCGACTTGATCGCCCCCAGCATGTTCAGCCGCGCAGCGCGCCGCGCGGGCCACAGGGCCGCGAGGACGCCCACGGCGCCGGCGAGTGCGAGGAAGACGGCGATCCGCGCCCAGGGGAGGACGAGTTCGTACGTCGGCAGGCTGGTGCCCATCAGTTCGCCCGCGGCCCAGCCGAAGAACACCCCGAGGCCGATGCCGAGGACCCCGCCGAAGAGGGAGATGACGAGGGACTCCAGGCGGACCATCCGCTTGATGCCCCGCCGGTCGAGCCCGATCGCACGGAGCATCCCGATCTCCTGGGACCGCTCGAAGACGGACATCGCGAGGGTGTTGACGACCCCGAGGACGGCGACGATGACGGCCATCGCGAGCAGCCCGTACAGCATGTTCAGCAGCAGCGTGAAGAACTGGGCGATCTGGTTGGAGATGTCCTTCTTGCTCTGGACCTGGATCCCGGGGTTGTCCCCGAGCGCCTTCACCAGGGCGGACTTCGCCTCGGCCGACGTGCCCCCGTCAGTCTTGACCATGACCTTCATGTCGGTGACGTCGGTCTGGTGCGGCGCGAGCGTCGCCGTGTCGAGGAGGATGCCGCGCACGAATTCGTTGCTCTCGTAGACCCCGTTCACGGTGAGCCGCTGGCTCTTGCCGTCCTCGTAGTGGACGGTGAACGCCGAACCCGGCTTCCAGTCGTGCATGCCGGCCGTGTGCCGGTCGACGACGACCTTCGTCCCGCCGACCTCGAAGCGGCCCTCCTCGACCTTCGGGCTGATCAGCCCGCCGACCGTGGAGCCGTCGACCCCCGTCAGGTACTCCTGGTCGCCGTCGATCCGGGACGGCGAGTTGCGCATCGGGCTGGTCGCCTGGACGCCGGACGCGGTCTTGAGCTTCTTCTCCACGTCCGGCGTGAGGCTGTTGCCGTTGACCATGGAGACGACGTAGTCCGCGCGGATCGCGTCGGACGCCATCTTCTCGATCGCCTTCTGGAGGCTTCCGGCGATCACCGTCATGCCCGTGATCAGCGTCAGGCCGATCATCAGCGCGGACGCGGTGGCGGCCGTACGGCGCGGGTTGCGCACCGAGTTCTGGCGGGCCAGCTTCCCGGAGATCCCGAAGCCGCGCATCAGGGGGCCGGCGGCGGCGATCAGCGGGCGCGACAGCAGCGGGGTGAGGATGAAGACGCCGATGATCAGCAGGACCGCGCCGATCCCCATGGCGGTCCGCGCCTCGGTGCCGCTCATCGTCGTGGCCGCCAGGACCGTCCCGGCGCCCGCCGCCGAGACCAGCGAGCCGAGGGTGTTGCGGACGACGAGGGAGCGCGTCGTCGCCTGCGCGTGCAGGCTGCTCATCGCGGCGACCGGCGGGATCTTCGCGGCGCGGCGGCCCGGCAGCCAGGCGGCGAGCATCGTGATGACGACGCCGACGGCCAGCGCGGAGACGATCGTGCCGGACGAGATGATCAGCGGGCCGTCCGGGATGATCGCGCCGGTCTGCTCCAGCAGCGCGCGCAGGCCCGCGCCGATGCCGATGCCCGCGACCAGGCCGGTGACTCCGGCGACCGTGCCGACCACGAACGCCTCGATCAGCACCGACCGCGTCACCTGACGCCGGGAGGCGCCGACCGCGCGCAGCAGGGCCAGCTCCTTCGTGCGCTGCGCGACCAGCATCGTGAAGGTGTTCGCGATGATGAACGTGCCGACGAACAGGGCGATCCCGGCGAAGACCAGCAGGCCCTGCTTGAGGCCGCTCATCGACGCGGAGATCATCCGCGCCTGGTCGGCGGCGAGCTGGTCGCTCGTCGTCGTCTCGACCTTGTCCGCCGGGAGCGCCTTGTCGAGGGCCGACTTGAGGGCCGTCTGCGAGACGCCGGGGGCGGCCTTGACGTCGATCTCGTCGTACGTGCCCGTCTTGCCGAAGAGCTTCTGGGCCGTCGCCGTGTCGAAGAGGGTGAGGCTGCCGCCCGCCGCGACGTTGCCGTCCTTCGTCGTGAAGATGCCGGAGACCGTCGGCGTGAGGACCGGGCCGTCGACCGAGATGCGGACGGTGTCGCCGACCTGGTAGCCGGCGCGCCTGGCGGTGTCGGCGTCCATCGCGATCTCGTCGGCGCCCTGGGGGGCCTTTCCGCTGGTCAGCGGGTAGCGGGCGTCGGCGTCGCCCCAGTAGTTGGCGCCCTGGGAGGAGAAGCCGTTGCCGATCAGGTCGCCGTCCTTGCCGGCGATGGCGGTGAAGCCGGTCACCACGCCGGTCGCGGACGCGGCGCCCGGCACGGAGGCGGCCCGCTTCAGCAGGGTGTCCGTCAGCTCGGGGTCCTTGGCGACCTTGGTGTCGGTGGCCTTCTGGGCCCGGGGCTGTACGGCGACGTCGACCTGGTCGAAGCCCTTCGCGGAGCTGTTCTCCAGGGCGTTGGACAGGGTGTTGGTGAAGACCAGGGTCCCCGAGACGAAGGCGACGCCGAGCATGACCGCGAGGACGGTCATCAGGAGGCGGGCCTTGTGCGCGAGGACGTTGCGCAGGGCGGTGCGGAACATCAGCTGGTCCGGCCCTTCGCGTCGAATTGCTTCATGAGGTCGAGCACGGAGTCGGCCGTCGGGCCGTACATCTCGTCGACCACCCGGCCGTCCGCCAGGAAGATCACGCGGTCCGCGTACGACGCGGCGACCGGGTCGTGGGTCACCATCACGACCGTCTGGCCCAGTTCCCGCACGGAGTTGCGCAGGAAGCCGAGGACCTCGGCGCCCGAGCGGGAGTCGAGGTTTCCGGTCGGCTCGTCACCGAAGACGATGTCCGGGCGGGAGGCCAACGCCCTGGCCACGGCGACGCGTTGCTGCTGGCCGCCGGAGAGCTGGGACGGGCGGTGGCTGAGACGGCCCGACAGGCCGACCATCGAGATGACCGTTTCCAGCCACTGCTTGTCGGGCTTTCGGCCCGCGATGTCCATCGGCAGCGTGATGTTCTCCAGCGCCGTCAGCGTCGGCAGCAGGTTGAACGCCTGGAAGATGAAGCCGATCTTGTCCCGGCGGAGTTTCGTGAGCTGCTTGTCCTTCAGCGAGCCCAGCTCCGTGTCCCCGATGCGGACCGAGCCGGAGGAGAAGGTGTCGAGCCCGGCGACGCAGTGCATGAGCGTCGACTTGCCGGAGCCCGAGGGGCCCATGATCGCGGTGAACTGGGCCTGGTGGAAGTCGACGGAGACCCGATCCAGGGCGACCACCCGGGTTTCGCCCTGTCCGTAGATCTTCGAGAGATCCGTGGCTCGGGCGGCCACGGCGGCGGTCGGCCGCGCTGCGAGGGGAGTGGTGGTCACGGAAGTCGCTCCTGAGGACGGGGTCGGGACTCGTCCATCGTCGGCGGCGCCCACCGTGGTTGTAGTCACTCTTCGGTTCCGTATCTCGCACCCGACTCCGGAGTGACAAGGGGCGGTCTTGTCATACCTGGGTATGACCCCCGACCCTGACACCGGAGGTGACGGTGAGAACACGGTGTGCGGCGGGGAGTGTTTGTCGAGAACCGGTGGAGCGCCCTCGTTCAGACGGTGAAATTCCGTCATTCCGCGTACACGCGCGGTGATCGCCGGTCAGGCTACTGGCAAGTGCGTATGGCCTGTTCCATGGTCTGATGCTCCCTCAGACATCAATAAAATAAGACAACATCGGTTCCCCCGGCCGCTGTTGGGGAGAGGCGTCCCGATAGGCTCGGGGCGCGACGACGCGGAGCCCTTGGCCAGCCCAGATGGTGGAATGCAGACACGGCGAGCTTAAACCTCGCTGCCCCGAAGCGGGCGTGCCGGTTCAAGTCCGGCTCTGGGCACCTCCGCTCCCGCCGTCGGCCGCGCGGCCCCTCTTGGTTGACTGCGCCGCCCATCAAGGCGTTGGCCCCACCCTCGCGAACCGTTGACACTCCCTGAACGCGGGCGCAGACTCAGGGGCGGAGATCGGTGAAGGAAACTTCACTGTGCGAACAGCCTTGAGGGAAGGGAACGTTCGATGCGCACCACCGTCGGCATCATCGGAGCCGGACCCGCCGGACTCCTCCTCGCCCGGCTGCTGCGCGTCGCCGGCATCGACTCCGTCGTACTGGAGAGCCACGACCGGGAGTACGTCGAGCACCGGCAGCGCGCCGGAATCCTGGAACAGGGAACCGTCGACGTCCTGCGCGCGGCCGGCGCGGCGGAGCGCCTCGACCGGGAAGGGCTGCGGCACGACGGCATCGAGCTGCGCTACGACCGCCGCCGGCACCGCGTCGACTTCCCCGCGCTCACCGGCGGGAAGTCCGTCACCGTCTACGCCCAGACCGAGGTCTGCAAGGACCTCATCGCCCTCCAGCTCGACGGCGGCGGACCGCTGCTGTTCGAGGCGGAGGCCATCGCCGTGGAGGACCTGGAAGGACCGCGGCCCCGCGTCCGGTTCCGGCGCGCGGGCGCCGAGGAGACGCTGGAGTGCGAGTACGTCGTCGGCTGCGACGGGTTCTGGGGTATCACCCGGCGCCTCATACCCGAGAGCCACGCCCGGGCCTTCGAGCGGACGTACCCCTACGCCTGGCTCGGCATCCTCGCCGACGTACCCCCCTCGCACGACGAGCTCGTCTACGCCCGCCACGAGCGCGGCTTCGCCCTCCTGTCCATGCGGTCGCCCTCCGTCTCCCGCCTCTACCTCCAGGTGCCCGCGGGCACGGACGCGGAGAGCTGGGCCGACGACGCGATCTGGGACGAACTCGACCGCCGCCTCGAAACGGACGACGACTGGACCCTGCGGCGTGGCCCCATCACCCAGAAGTCCGTCACCCCCATGCGGTCCTACGTCCACGAACCCATGCGGTACGGCCGCCTCCTCCTGGCCGGCGACGCCGCCCACATCGTCCCGCCGACCGGCGCGAAGGGCCTCAACCTCGCCGTCGGCGACGTCGTCACCCTCGCCCGCGCGCTGGCCCACCAGCAGTCGACCGGCTCGCCCGCACTCCTCGACACGTACTCCGCCGACTGCCTCCACCGCGTCTGGCAGGCCGAACGGTTCTCGTACGACATGACGACGATGCTCCACCGCGCGCCGGACACCGACCCCTTCGAGGAACGCCTCCAGCGGGCGCGGCTGGAGCGGATCGCCGGCTCGGAAGCGGCGGGTGCGGAGCTGGCGGAGGGGTACACGGGGTTCCCGTACTGAGCGTGCCGCCCCGGTTCACCTGGGGATACGCGATGTTCCGTCCAGATAAGCGGATGGTCTCCCCCCGGTTCCGGACGTGTCGCGACTTGGTCATGAATGAGGGCCGGGAGAGCCGGGAATCAAGGAACCGCGTAGCGTGTTGGCGCAACCACGGCGGAGAAAGATCCTCCTCAAGCACTAGGGTCAATCTTTTGCCGTTCCATTACTCTTGATGCCAAGGCCGCGCGAGGCGGCCATGGAGGAGTGAAATGAGGAGCAGAAACCCGGTCTTCTCGCGACGGGGCTTCAGCCGCGACAACGGCTACGCGGGCTTCAACGCCACGCCGCAGGCCGGGGGACCCGCTGTCGCCACGCAGGCGAACCCGTATGCCCAGCAGGCGGGTAACCCCTACGCGACGAACCCGTACGCCCAGCAGACCCAGCAAGGCGCCCCGCCGCAGGCCGCGTCCGGCGCGATGACGATCGACGACGTCGTCTCGCGCACCGCGATGACGCTCGGCACGGTCATCGTGACCGCGGTCCTCGCCTGGCTCCTGCTGCCGGTCGACGAGGCCAACCTCAACAAGTCGTACGGCATCGCCATCGGCGCCGGTCTGATCGCGATGGTGCTGGCACTCGTCCAGTCCTTCAAGCAGCGTCCGGCCCCCGCGCTGATCCTGGCGTACGCCGCCTTCGAGGGCGTCTTCCTCGGCGTCATCTCGGCGACCGTGTCGACGTACATCTCGGCGGGCGTCGTCACCCAGGCCGTGCTCGGCACGATGGCCGTCTCGGCCGGTGTGCTCGTCGCCTACAAGGCCGGCTGGATCCGCGTCAACCGGCGCTTCTACGGCTTCGTGATGGCCGCCGCGCTCGGCTTCGTGCTGCTGATGGCGATCAACCTGCTGTTCGCCGTCTTCGGCGGCGGTGACGGCCTCGGCTTCCGCAGCGGCGGCCTCGGCATCGTCTTCGGCATCATCGGCATCCTGCTCGGCGCGTGCTTCCTCGCGCTGGACTTCAAGCAGGTCGAGGACGGGATCGCGTACGGCGCGCCCCGCGAGGAGGCGTGGCTCGCGGCGTTCGGGCTCACGATGACCCTCGTCTGGATCTACATGGAGTTCCTGCGGCTGCTCGCGATCCTTCAGGGCGGCGACGACTAGTCCTGAGGTAGTCGGCAGGTAGTACCTGAGAGGGACCCCGCGGTTCGCGCCGCGGGGTCCCTTTCGTGTGCGGGCGCGGTTGCGCGGCTACCGGAGTTTGCGCGCGGCCCTCCTCAGGTCGTACTCATGGATGAGGGCTTTCGCGTGGCCGTACGCCAGGTTGTGTTCGTGGCGTAGCCAGCTGACCTTCTCCTCGAAGCGGAGAGCGGGGCCTTCGTCTACGGTGCGCAGCCAGTCGGCTACTTCACGACCGGTGCAGTGGGGGATGCGGGCGAGCAGGTTGCGATGGGTCTCCTCGGAGAAGACTTGGGACATCGGCGCCTCCGGGGCGTTCGGGTGTAAGCCGGTCCTTCAAGTCACCGTGCCTGAGGGTTCGCCTGTTGGCAACAGTCCCGTCCCGGGTGGGTGGCCGGAGGTCGTGGCGTAGGCTCGCCGCGTGGTGGATACGACGCCGTTGTTGCGCGCGGTTGATTTGTTCGCGGATCGATTGAGGGCGGCGCCTCAGAGCCGCCTCCAGCGGGGCGCTGCCGCTGAGGCTCTGCGGTTGGCCCAGGAGTTGGCGGCGTGGGCGCAGGCCGTGGAGGAGCCGGGGGGCGAGGCTCGGGTGATGCCCGATGCGGGGATGTTCGCCGTCGCCGATCAGATCACTGTCGCGGCTCATGATCTGGCGGTCGTGCTGACGAGTGCGGGGGAGGTCGAGGAAGCGGTGCGGGTGGTGGAGGAGGCGCGGAAGAGGGCGGGGGTTTGAGGTTCGTTCGCGGCTTTCCGCCGGTGGGGGGCTGGTGGCGCAGTTCC
>NZ_LIRL01000588.1 GCF_001419795.1 Streptomyces niveiscabiei | reverse complement strand
CCCCCGTACCACTACCTCGGTACCCCTGCCCCCCGTACGCACCCGGAGTTACACCCCCAGAGTTACGCCGCCCGAGCCAACCCCGCCTCGGCGCCGGCCTCTTCCTCCGCCGAACCCCGTGGCACGAACCGCACCCGCGGATGCCCCCCGTGCCACCCGAAGGACAGCCGGAACCCTCCGACACGTGTCAGCACGAGCCCGATCGCGACGGCGGCCAGCAGGGAGATCGCGCCCCCGACGGCGAGGCCGGCCCGCACCCCGTACGCGTCGGTGATCCACCCGGCGATCGGCGCGCCCACCGGCGAGCCGCCGAGGAAGACCATCATGTAGAGGGCCATGACGCGCCCCCGCATGGCGGGGTCGGTAGACATCTGGATGCCTGTGTTCGCCGTGACGTTGACGGTCATGCCGAACATGCCGATCGGCACCATGAACAGGGCGAACAGCCACAGCGAGGGCGCGAACGCGGCGGCCAGCTCGACCGCGCCGAAGGCGACCGCCGCCCCGATCAGCACCCGCATCCGCGAGGTCCCCCGCCGCGCGGCGAGCAGCGCGCCCGCGAGCGAGCCGACGGCCATCAGCGTGTTGAAGAGGCTGTAGGACCCGGCGCCCGCGTGGAAGACGTCGTCGGCGAAGGCGGAGAGGTAGACGGGGAAGTTGAACCCGAACGTGCCGATGAACCCGACGAGCGCGATCGTCCAGATCAGGTCGGGCCGCCCGGCGACGTAGCGCAGCCCCTCGCGCAACTGCCCCTTGGCGCGCGGCGCGCGCTCGACGGCGTGCAGCTCGCGCCCGCGCATGAGCAGCAGCCCTGCGATGGGGGCGACGAAGGACAGCCCGTTGAAGAGGAACGCCCAGCCGGTGCCGACCCCGGTGATCATCAGACCGGCGACGGCGGGTCCGACGAGCCGCGCGGACTGGAAGTTCGCGGAGTTCAGGCTGACCGCGTTCTGCAACTGGCCGGGGCCGACCATCTCGGAGACGAAGGACTGGCGCGCCGGGTTGTCGACGACGGTCGCGAGTCCTACGGCGAAGGCGGCGACGTAGACGTGCCACACCTGGACGTGTCCGGAGAGGGTCAGGGCGGCGAGCGCTACGCCGGCGACGCCCATCGACGTCTGCGTGACCAGCAGGGTCGGGCGCTTGGGGAAGCGGTCGACGAGGACACCGCCGTACAGCCCGAACAGCAGCATCGGCAGGAACTGGAGCGCGGTGGTGACGCCGACGGCGGTCGCGGAGCCGGTGAGGCTGAGGACGAGCCAGTCCTGGGCGATGCGCTGCATCCAGGTGCCGATGTTGGAGACGACCTGGCCGAGGAAGAAGAGGCGGTAGTTGCGGACCGTCAGCGAGCTGAACATCGAGGACTTGCGGGCGGGTTCCGCGGGGTCCGCGGCCGGCTCCGGTCCCTCGGAAGTACTAGGGGTACTACGGGTGCCGCCTGAAGTACTACGGGTACTACGGGTGCCGCCTGAAGTACTACGGGTACTACGGGTATCCCCCGGGGGTCCCTCCGGGGTCGTGCGGATCGGTGCGGGTGCGGAGTCTGCTCCGGGTCCCGGACTCAAAGGGGTTCGCCTCCTTGTGACTGCCTACAGATGCGCGAGCTTCTCCAGCACGGGGGCGGCGGCCTTCAGCTTCGCCCACTCGTCGTCGTCGAGCTCTTCCGCCAGACCGGCCAGGAACGCGTTCCGCTTGCGGCGGCTCTGCTCCAGCATGGATTCGGCCTGCTCGGTCTGGGTGACCACTTTCTGGCGCCGGTCCTCGGGGTGCGGCTCCAGGCTGACCAGCCCCTTGGCCTCCAGGAGGGCCACGATGCGGGTCATGGAGGGCGGCTGGACGTGCTCCTTGCGCGCCAGCTCGCCGGGGGTGGCGCTGCCGCAGCGGAACAGCGTCCCGAGCACCGACATCTCGGTCGGGCTCAGCGACTCGTCCACCCGCTGGTGCTTCAACCTGCGGGAGAGCCGCATCACGGCTGATCTGAGGTCGTTCACGGCGGCGGCATCGTCGTCGTGGGTGAGGTCCGGCATGTTTCTTAGCCTAACTCATTACCCTGGCTAAATACCAGCCGGAACGCACCGATCCGCCCGTGATACCCACCACTGGGCGCCCCCACAGCACTTTTTCACTCAAACGGGTGACAGGGCCCCAGAAGCCCTCCCATCACCCCGAACCGTCCCGCGACCCTCGTACCCATGGGGACCACAGTGCTCAGCCTGCGAATAGACCACGAACTGCTCGAACGGCTCCGGCACCACGCGGCCAGAAGAGGAATGAGCGTCCAGGACTATGTCGTCCGGACGCTCGTTCGCGATGACTTCGACGAGCGGTTCCAGGCCGCCGTCGAGGAGACGGAGAAGTTCTACGGGCTCACCTGAGGGGCGCTACCCCTCAGGTAGTCCCCGGGTACCTCTCAGGTGAGACCCAGCGCCGGCATCAGGTAGTAGAACGCGAACACAGCCGACACCACGTACATGGCCACCGGCACCTCGCGCCCGCGCCCCGCGGCCAGGCGCAGGACGGCGAAGGCGATGAAGCCCATGCCGATGCCGTTGGTGATGGAGTACGTGAACGGCATCATCACCATCGTGATGAAGGCCGGGATCGCGATGGTGTGGTCGGCCCAGTCGATGTCCTTGACCGAGCCCGCCAGGATCAGGAACCCGACCGCGAGCAGCGCCGGGGTCGCGGCCTGCGAGGGGACCATGGTCGCGACCGGCGTGAGGAACAGCGCGACGGCGAAGAGCGCGCCGGTGACGACGTTCGCGAAGCCGGTCCGCGCGCCCTCGCCGACCCCGGCGGTGGACTCGACGAAGCAGGTGGTGGCCGAGGAGGAGGACGCGCCACCGGCGGCGACGGCGATGCCGTCCACGAACAGGACCTTGTTGATCCCCGGCATCTGGCCCGAGGCGTCGGTCAGCTTCGCCTCGTCCGAGACACCCATGATCGTGCCCATGGCGTCGAAGAAGCAGGACAGCAGGACGGTGAAGACGAACAGGATCCCGGTCAGTACGCCGACCTCGCCGAACCCGCCGAACAGGCTGACCTTCCCGATCAGCCCGAAGTCGGGGGTGGCTACGGGGTTACCGGGCCACTTCGGGGTCGTCAGACCCCAGGACTGCACGTGTACGACCGCCTCGATGATCATCGCGAGTACGGTCATGGCGACGATGGAGATGAGGATCGCGCCCGGCACCTTGCGGACGATGAGGGCGAGGGTGAGCAGCGCGCCGAGCACGAAGACCAGGACCGGCCACCCCAGGAGGTGACCGCCGGTGCCGAGCTGGAGCGGCACGGTCGTGTGGGCGGCGTCGGGGATACGGCTGACGAAGCCGGAGTCGACGAGCCCGATCAGCATGATGAACAGGCCGATACCGATCGAGATCGCCTTGCGCAGCCCGAACGGCACCGCGTTCATGACCCGCTCGCGCAGCCCGGTCGCCACCAGCAGCATGACGATCAGACCGGCGAGGACGACCATGCCCATCGCGTCGGGCCAGGACATCCGCGGCGCGAGCTGGAGCGCGACGACGGAGTTGACGCCGAGGCCCGCGGCGAGCGCGATCGGGACGTTGCCGATGACACCCATCAGCAGTGTCGTGAAAGCGGCGGTGAGGCAGGTCGCGGTGACGAGCTGGCCGTTGTCCAGCTGATGTCCGTACATGTCCTTCGCGCTTCCGAGAATGATCGGATTGAGCACGATGATGTACGCCATCGCGAAGAAAGTGGCGAAACCACCTCGAACCTCCCGGGACAGCGTGCTGCCGCGTTCGGAGATCCGGAAATAGCGGTCGAGGGCGCCGAGGGCCGGGGTAGGCATCGTTTGGTGGTTCCTACGAAGAGAAGCGGTCACGTGTAATCGGTTTCAGTATGAACATATGAGGAAGGAAACAACCATCTCCGCGCGTAGATGTAATCGCCTCGTAAGCTAAGGCCCATGGCGAAGTGGACACCCCAGCACGAGGCGCCGGAGCCCCTGGAGGGCCCCGTGGTCGCGACCATCACCGGCGGCACGATCCTGTGGTTCGTCCTCTTCCTCGCACAGCTCCCCTTCTACGGGTGGTACGACGAGCACGGCCATCTCTGGTGGGTGTGGACCTGCCTCGCGGGCGCCGGGCTCGGCCTGTTCGGCATCTGGTTCGTCCGGCGCAGGGACGCGGCGATCAAACGGGACGCGGCGCTGAAGGCGTCGGAGGCCCCGTAGTACCCCCGTAGGTGACACCCCCTACAACCACGGCACTACGCCCCTCCTCCCCGAGTCGGATCTTCGGCACCCTCAGCGGGTGAACCGGGCGATCCACACGTACCGTCGTTGGCATGGCCCACACCGATGCGGCTGACGCCGTACCAGTCGCCCCGGCGCTCCCGGCGTCCGGACTGACCACCGCCGAGGTCGCGGAGCGCGTCGCGCGCGGCGAGGTCAACGACGTCCCGGTCCGCAGCAGTCGTACGTTCGGGGAGATCGTCCGGGCGAACGTCTTCACCCGGTTCAACGCGATCATCGGCGTCCTGTGGCTGATCACCCTGGTCGTGGCGCCCATCCAGGACGGGCTGTTCGGGTTCGTGATCCTCGCCAACACCGGGATCGGCATCATCCAGGAGTGGCGGGCCAAGAAGACCCTGGACTCCCTCGCGGTGATCGGCGAGGCGCGCCCGACGGTACGGCGGGACGGTGCCGCGGTCGAGGTCGGCACCTCGGAGATCGTGCTGGACGACCTGATAGAGATAGGCCCCGGCGACAAGATCGTCGTGGACGGCGCCTGCGTCGAGGCCGACGGCCTGGAGATCGACGAGTCGCTGCTGACCGGCGAGGCGGACCCGGTCGTCAAACGCCCCGGCGACCAGGTGATGTCGGGGAGTTTCGTGGTCGCGGGCGGCGGCGCGTTCCGGGCGACGAAGGTGGGCCGTGAGGCGTACGCCGCTCAACTCGCTGAGGAAGCCTCGCGGTTCACGCTGGTCCACTCCGAACTGCGCACCGGCATCTCGACGATCCTCAAGTACGTGACGTGGATGATGATTCCGGCCGCGATCGGCCTCGTCATCACCCAACTCGTCGTCAAGGAGAACGACTTCAAGGACTCCGTCGCCCGCACGATCGGCGGCATCGTCCCGATGGTCCCCGAGGGCCTGGTCCTGCTCACCTCGGTCGCCTTCGCGATCGGCGTCATCCGGCTGGGCCGACAGCAGTGCCTCGTCCAGGAGTTGCCGGCGATCGAGGGCCTGGCCCGCGTCGACACGGTCTGCCTCGACAAGACCGGCACCCTCACCGAGGGCGGCATGGACGTCACCGAGCTGCGCGTCCTCGACGGCCACGGCGAGTCGTACGTACGCCAAGTCCTGGGCGCCCTGGGCGAGTCGGACCCCCGCCCCAACGCCTCGCTGCAAGCGGTCATCGACGCCTACCCCGACGCGGAGGACTGGCGCTGCACCGAGTCGCTGCCCTTCTCCTCCGCCCGCAAGTACAGCGGCGCGAGCTTCAGCGAGGCCGACGGGGAGTCGAGCACCTGGCTGCTGGGGGCGCCGGACGTGCTGCTCCCGGCGACCGCCCCCGCCCTCGCGGAGACCGAGCGGCTCAACGAACAGGGCCTGCGCGTCCTGCTGTTGGCGCGTACGGCCCGCGATCTGGACGACCCCGAGGTGGCCGCCGGCGTCGAACCGGCCGCCCTCGTCGTGCTGGAGCAGCGGCTGCGGCCCGACGCGGCGGAGACCCTGCGGTACTTCGCCGACCAGAACGTGCGGGCGAAGGTCATCTCCGGGGACAACGCGGTGTCCGTCGGTGCGGTCGCCGGGAAGCTGGGCCTGTCCGGCAAGGCCGTGGACGCGCGCCAACTCCCCTCCGACCAGGAGGAGATGGCCAAGGCGCTCGACGAGGGCACGGTGTTCGGGCGGGTCACTCCGCAGCAGAAGCGGGAGATGGTCGCGGCGCTCCAGTCCCGGGGGCACACCGTCGCGATGACCGGTGACGGGGTCAACGACGTCCTCGCCCTCAAGGACGCGGACATCGGCGTCTCGATGGGCTCCGGGTCCGAGGCGACGCGGGCCGTCGCGCAGATCGTGCTCCTCAACAACAGCTTCGCGACGCTGCCTTCGGTCGTCGCCGAGGGGCGCCGGGTGATCGGGAACATCACCCGCGTCGCGACGCTGTTCCTCGTCAAGACCGTGTACTCGGTGCTACTCGCGCTGCTCGTGGTGTGCTGGCAGGTCGAATACCCCTTCCTCCCGAGGCACTTGACCCTGCTGTCCACGCTGACCATCGGAACTCCCGCCTTCTTCCTCGCCCTTGCGCCCAACAAGGAGCGGGCGCGGCCCCACTTCGTACGGCGCGTGATGCGGTACTCCATCCCCGGCGGGGTGATCGCGGCGGTGGCCACCTTCGCGTCGTATCTGATCGCCCGTCACCACTACACGGGGGCCGACGCGTTGGACGCCGAGACCAGTGCGGCGACGCTGACGCTGTTCCTGGTGTCGATGTGGGTGCTGGCGATCGTGGCGCGGCCGTACACGTGGTGGCGGGTGCTGCTCGTCGCGACGATGGGGCTGTCGTTCCTCGTCGTGCTCGCCGTGCCGTGGCTCCAGCACTTCTTCGCGCTGAAGCTGGTGGGGACGACGATGCCGTGGATCGCGGTGGGGATCGCCGTGGCGGCGTCGGCGGTGCTGGAGGTCGTGTGGCGGTGGGTGGACCGGCGGTTCGCGGACTAGGCCCTGGGTAAGGAGAGCGCGGCACCTGTTTCCGGGTGCCGCGCTCTTGTGTGTCTCAGGAGGCGTAACTCTCAGGAGGTAGTACCCGAGGTCAGCGGACGTCGACGTAGTCGGCCGCCGAGGCGACCGCGCCCGTCGTCGACGTAGCCACGAAGTTGTACCGGTAGTACCCGTCGGCGGTCGCCTTGACCGTGGTGCTCAGGGTGCCCTTGGCCGTGGTCTTGACGGACTTGAGGGTCGTCCAGGTCTTGGCGCCGGCCTTCTTGTACTGGAGCTGGACCGTCTGCGCGCCGTAACCGGCGTACTTGTTGGTCTCCCAGTTGGCGCGGGTGAGGGTGCCCTTGACCGTGATGGTCCGGCCCTTCTTCACCGGCTCCGGGGCGGCGTCGGTGGTGAGCTTCGCCTGGCGCAGGAGCTTGGTGGAGCCGAGGTCGCCCTGCCAGGTCAGGCCGTCCTTGGACACGTTGACGGCGACGCCGCCGACCTTCCAGGCACCGGACTCGGAGTTGATGAGGTCGCCGTCGGTGACGTTGAAGACCAGAGAGGCCGTGCAGTTCAGGACCGTCGCGGAGGGCGCCTTGCAGGTGCCGGGGTTCTCGCTGACGAACAGGTCCGACGGCTTGGCGATCGTGGCGCCGCGGTAGATCGCCGGGCCGCTCGCGAACGACTTGGCGCTCAGGCTCGCCGGCTTGGTCACGGTGTACGTGACGGGGAAGGAGGCCCGGCCGGAGGCGCCGACCACGAGGGTCTTGCCGATCTTGACGTTGGAGAAGGTCACCTTCGGACCGGCGGCCGGAGCGGCCTGCGCGGCGGGAGCGGCGAGGGCCGAGAGAGCCACGGTGCCCAGGACGACGGCAGCGGTGGCAGTGGCGCGTATGCGCATGTGCGTTCCCCAGTGGGATGAATGTTCAGGGAGTCTGTTGACTCACGCGTGAGACCCGTAGCCCTTGGGAACAGTTGTACGGATGTAAGGGCATTTGGTGAAACCTTTACCCTGAACAGCCCGATCCCTCTCAAGGTCTACGGGTCCACCCCTCAGTCGAACCAGCGGTCCCGCGCCAACTCCCCCGTCCTGGACGGGTCCTCCAGCAGCGCCGCCACCTCGAACCGCCGCGGCCACTGCCCCGCCGCCCACGCGAGCCCGGCGGCGACGCCTTCGAGGGTCGACGCGTGCAGGACACCGTCGTCGGTGAGCCGCCAGTCGATCTCGACGCCGTCGACGATCAACTCGTCGTGTTCCACGTACGACTTGGGGGTACGGGGGCCGAGGAGCACGGCCACGGAGTCGGGTACGTCGTGTTCGGCTCCCTCGGAGTCGACCCCGCCGGTGACGGACTCGCTGAGGCGGCGCACCTGGAAGAGTTCCGCCAACTCGGCTGCCCTGGTGGGGCGTACGGGCAGCAGGGGGGTGCCGTCGGTGAAGGGGAGGAGGTCCGGGGAGTCGACGACGACGGCGTCGGCCGCGTCCACGACGTCCACCGAGCCGTCGACCACGGCCCTCAAGTCGTCCGGCAGCGTGACCTGTTCGGGATCGAGGTCGGCCAAGGCGCCGTAGAGGCCGTGGAGTTGGGCCGGGGTGACCTCGCGGTCCGGGTCGGCGAGGCGTTCCAGGAGTTCGGCGGCGCCGCCGGGCTCTTCGAGGAGCGCGGACACGGACGTGCGGACTCCCAGGGCGCGCAACACCTGTTCGTCGTCGAAGCCGGTCGCGTCGGCCTCGTCGTACAGCCCGTGCAGCAGCGGGTCGCCGCCCGCCGCGAGCAGGCCCGCCGGGCGGCGGCCGTCGAGGACCGGGTGCCCCCTCAACCACCAGGCGGTGTACGGCCGTACGACCTCGTGGGTGCCGTCGGGCAGCAGGATCCGCAGCGGCTGGACCAGGGCGTCGCGCAGCGGCGGCTGTGCCAGCAGGGCCAGTGCCTGGGGCCACTTGTCGTCGTCCACGAGGTCCAGGTCGCGGACGGCGACGAGTTCCGTGGCGACCGGGGGGACCGGCGAGTCGGGGAAGCGGTCGAGGATGTCCTCGGCCCAGACGTCGACGGCGTCCAGCAGGCCCGCGTCGTCGGGTTCGGCGAAGTCGCCCTCGCGGGGCTCCAGTTCGTCGGGGTCGAGGACGACGTCGGTGGCGCGGACGAGGGCGAAGTTCGCGAGCACGCCGCAGGCGGTGAGGGGCTGTTCGCCCCACTTCTCCGCCAACTCGTGGTCGACCTCGGCGAGTTCGTCGGCGCGGATGACGGAGGCGAACGGGCTGCCGGGCAGGACGAGTTCACCGGCGGGGACGAGTTCGCCATCCTCGTCGGGCAGCGCGAGGGCGCCGAGCCAGGGTTCGTCGCCGGGTTCGAGGCCCGCCGCGCGGACGAGGGCGAGCACGGTGTCCGCCAACTCCTCGGCGTCCGGGGCGTCTTCGTCCCAGGCGCCGCCGTCGTCGTCCAGGGAGGCGGCGACGGCCGCGCGGACCTGGGGAGTTGTCAGGACGGCCCGGGGTGTCGCCGGGAGCGCGCCGAGCTTCTCCAGCAGGGGGTGCGCGGCGTCCTCATGCGCGACCTTGAGGCCGAGGCGGGCGAGGACCTCCGGGTCGGTGCCGGTCGCCGTGTCGGGGAGGGGGAGGAGGATCTGGCGGGGGCCGATGGTGGTGCGGCCGTCGGCGAGGGGGACGGGCAGGCCGGAGAGGCGGTCGGGGTCGGTGCCCGCGAGGCTGTCGTACAGCCGGTACCACCAGTCGGGGTCCTTCTCCAGCCCGGCGAGCCGGTCGATCACGTCCGCGAGGGGGACGCGGGTGACGCCGAGGGTGCGCAGTTCGACGCGGCGTTCCAGTCCGGCGGGGAGGAGGGTGGGGAGGACTTCGGCGAGGACGCGGACGGTGTCGGCTCCGGCGCCTTCGACGATCTCGGCGTCGCGGGGGCGGAGGGCTTCGGGGAGGAGTACTTCGGGGGTAGCTCCCAGGTCGTCCCCCGGCAGGGGTAGTACCTCGGAGCCGGCGGTGTCGGTAGCACTTCCGGTGTACAGGTCCCCGGCGACACCGAAGGCCGGTCCGGCCGTCTCGCCTCGTCGGTCTCCCTGTGCTGCGGCGGGCGGCAGGAACGCGGTGCGCGGCAGCCGCTCCAGCACGGCCTGGCGGAGCGCCCCGTCCAGCTCGCCCTTGCCGAGCGGGCCGGGGACGAGGTCGATGATGCCGGTGTCCACGGGGCGCCAGTCCGCGAGGAGTTGGGCGTACGTGTCGGCCGCGCGCTGGACCAGGAAGTCGGTCAGGGGGCCGGGTGCGGCGTGGCGGCGGGTGGTGTCGAGAGGGAAGGAGGCGATGAGGAGGGCGGGGACGCCGAGAGGTTCATCGCTGGGGGTG
>NZ_LIRL01000587.1 GCF_001419795.1 Streptomyces niveiscabiei | reverse complement strand
CGGGTCGCCCACGCGCGGGGACCGGCGCCGGCGACGCCCTCGCGGGCCGCCGCGGGGACGATCTTGAGGGTCCACTCCCAGGTGCTGGCGGCGTTCTCCACGCTCTTCCTGCTCTACGACGGCCGCCGCATCTGGGAGTGGACCCTCAAGATCGTCCCCGCGGCGGCCGTCGTAGAGCAGGAAGAGCGTGGAGAACGCCGCCAGCAGCACGCCCGTGAGGGCCTCGACGATGACCGTCACGCCCTCCAGGCCCGCCGACGTGATCTCGTCCGCGTTGTCGCCGACCGCGTCGCGGAGGTTCTTGGCGATCGCGTTGATCTGTTTGTCGGTGACGTGGAAGGGGCTGTCGAGGAGCCAGCGCCGCAGGTCGTCGATGCCCGACTGGATCTGGTTGGACAGGTCGTCGATGTTCTCCATCACCTGCCAGGTGACGAACCACCCGAGCAACCCGATGACGACGAACCCGAGGACGGCCGTCAGCGCGGTCGCGAGCCCGCGCGGCACCCCCCGCCGCTTCAGCGCGGCGACGGCCGGTTCGAGCAGCGCGGTCAGCAACAGGCCGATGACGAAGGCGAAGACGACGAGCTGGACCGCGCTGATGACCCGCATGAGGATCCACACGGTCCCGGCGAGCACGAGCAGCCGCCACCCGGCCTCGGCAGCGACCCGCACCCCCCAGGGGACGGCCTGCGCGGGGTCGGTACGGAGGACGGGCGGACGCGTACGACGGCGGGCGGGGCGCGGAGCGGCGTACGCCCCTGAGAGCTCCGAGGCCCCTGAGCCTCCTGAGACCCTTGAGCTTCCCGAGACCTCCGAGACCCCTGAGACCTTCGAAGCTCCTGAGGCCGAAGGGCTCGGCCCAGCGGGCGGCCCGGAGACCGGACCGGTGGACGGCTCGGGCACCGCGTCGGCGGGCAGCTCTGGCGCTGCATCGGCGGCCGGCCCGGCGACCGCGTCGGCGGGTGCCTTGTGGTCCGCACCAGGCTGCGGCGCCGGTTCCCCTCCCGCCCGTGCCCGCGGATCCGCCTCGGCCGTCGGCTCGACGCTCGACGCGGCGGCCGGGGCCGAGGGCTGGCGCACGCGAGGGCGCGGCTTCGGCTCGTCCAGCACGCCGCCGTCCCGCTCGACCTCCGCGCGCCGCTCGTCGAGGCGCTCGCCGACCTTGGTGAGACCGGCGCCGAGCCGGCCGAGCCACCCTGGCACTCGCGACATGATCCGTTTCCGTCCCTTTTCCCGGGTCCTCCCGGTTCTTGCCACCACTCCTCCCCGGGAGCCGCGTCGAAACAGACCGTACAGGGCAACAGCCCCTCCCCTAAGGACGGGGAGGGGCTGAAGGAGGTTGAGAGGAACGCCCTGCGGAAAGGAACGTCCTACAGAACGCGGCGCCTAGTACCAGTTGTTGGCCTGCCAGAACGACCAGGCGTCACAGGGGCTGCCGTAACGTTCGTTCATGTAGTTCAGGCCCCACTTGATCTGCGTCGCGGGGTTGGTCTGCCAGTCGGAGCCGACCGAGGACATCTTGGAGCCGGGCAGCGCCTGGAAGAGGCCGTACGCGCCCGAGGAGGCGTTGACGGCGCGGTAGTTCCAGCTCGACTCGTGGTCGACGATGTTCGAGAAGCACTGCCACTGGCCGCCGGCGACCATCTGGCGGGCCATCGACTGGATGTCGGAGATGGAGTAGGAGCTGAGGACCGGGAAGTCGCCCTTGGCGGCCTTCGCCTTGGCCTCGGCCTCCGCCTTGGCCTTCGCCGCCTCTTCGGCGGCCTCCTTCTTGGCGATGGCGACCTCGGCGGCGGCCTTGCGCGCGGCCTCCTCGGCACCCTTCTTCGCGCTCTCGTCCGCGGCCATGGCCTGGTAGGCGGCCTGCTGCGTCAGGGAGGCGGTCTGGACCTCGGCCTGCTGACCCACGGGGATGTCCGCGAGGAGCATGGCGTCGTCCGCCGTCGTCTGTGCGTCGGTGTTCTGCTGCGCGGCGACGCTGCCCGAGGCAACGCCCACGACACTTCCGACGGCGGTGACCGCGGTGGCCGAAGCCACTGCGAACCCCCGGACCGAGACCCGGCTCACACGGTTTCCTTCCAGCATCGCCCGCTTCGGTGACCCTGGCGGACGCGATCGTGCCCCTGGCGCTGGCCTCCAACTACGGGGTCACGGGAAGCGCTGGCCCACCGGCGACCCCGTATCAAGGGGGCGCCTTCTGGTACTTGGGCGGCGTACGACGGCGTATGTGAAGTTTGGGGCGCTGCACCGCTGGGGGTACAGCTGTGTCGCACGCGGGGCCTGACAGAACCGAGACTCTGCCGTAACAAGCCGCCGATGACAATTCCGAGTTGGGTGTGAAAGCTCACATCGGCTGTGGAGCAAGGGATTTCGGCGAACGCTCACACACGGGGGCGCCGCCCCGCTAGGCTCTCGGCCTTTGCGGGACGGCGCCGAACGGCCGCCCGAAGACGGTCAGATGCTGCCGTCCTCCAGCATTTCGGTCACGAGCGCGGCGATCTGGGAGCGCTCGGAGCGGGTGAGGGTGACGTGCGCGAAGAGCGGATGCCCCTTCAGCTTCTCCACGACGGCCACGACACCGTCGTACCGGCCCACCCTCAGGTTGTCGCGCTGGGCGACGTCGTGGGTGAGGACGACACGGGAGTTGGCGCCGATCCGGGACAGGACCGTCAGAAGAACGTTCCTCTCCAGGGACTGGGCCTCGTCGACGATGACGAACGCGTCGTGCAGGGAGCGGCCCCGGATGTGGGTCAGGGGGAGCACTTCGAGCATCCCGCGCGCGGTCACCTCCTCGATGACCTCGCGGCTCGTGACGGCCGACAGCGTGTCGAAGACGGCCTGCGCCCACGGGCTCATCTTCTCGGCCTCGGAGCCGGGCAGATAGCCGAGTTCCTGCCCGCCGACCGCGTACAGCGGGCGGAAGACCATCACCTTCTTGTGCTGGCGGCGCTCCAGGACCGCTTCCAGGCCCGCGCACAGGGCGAGCGCGGACTTGCCGGTGCCGGCCCGGCCGCCCATCGACACGATCCCGACGTCCGGGTCGAGCAGCAGGTCGAGCGCGATGCGCTGCTCGGCGCTGCGGCCCTTGATGCCGAACGCCTCGCGGTCGCCGCGTACGAGGCGGATGTTGCCCTCGGGGGTGACCCGGCCGAGGGCCTTGCCGCGCTCGGACTGGATGGTGAGGCCGGTGTGCACGGGGAGGTCGGCGGCCTCGGGGACGTACACGTGTCCTTCCTCGAAGAGGATGTCCACCTGGTCGCCCGGCAGGGTCAGTTCGGACATGCCGGTCCAGCCGGAGGAGTCCGTGATGGCGAGCTCGGCGCGGTACTCCTCGGCGAGGAGGCCGACCGAGGACGCCTTGATGCGCAGAGGCAGATCCTTCGAGACGACGGTGACGTCGTACCCCTCGGCCTGGAGGTTGCGCGCGACCGCCAGGATGCGGGAGTCGTTGTCTCCCAGGCGGTAGCCGCTGGGCAGGATGCTGGGGTCCGAGTGGTTGAGCTCGACACGGATCGAGCCGCCCAGTTCCCCGATCGGGATGGGCGCGTCCAGGCGGCCGAACTTCACCCGGTAGTCGTCCAGCAGGCGCAGGGCCTGGCGGGCGAAGTAACCGAGCTCGGGATGGTGCCGCTTGGCCTCCAGTTCGGTGACCACGACGATCGGGAGCACGACTTCGTGCTCCTCGAAGCGGGTCATCGCGGACGGGTCGGCCAGCAGGACGCTGGTGTCGAGAACATAGGTGCGCCGGTCGGACTTGTGGCGCTTTGTGCTGGTCACCACGGAAGGACGTACCCCCTCGGATGAGGTCGGGGAGCGACGGAGTGGAGCTGGACCGGTACCGGGCCCGTTTGCACGGGCCGGAAACCGGCCCTCCACTGCTTCGTCCGTGCCGTGACCGCACGGTCGGGCTGGTGCAAAGGGCCTCCCGGGCGGACGGCCCCGTGCCGCCCGCTGAGATCCGACACCCGTGGGTCGGGTGTCGACCTGCTTGGCTTATGCCCTCTAATTTGCGCCGTCATGCCACGGCGGAGTACGGCGCCTTGGTGAACAGCTTGTTACGCCTGTGGTGGGAGGCCCGGAAAGCGGTTGCCGTCAGCCGCCGAAGCGGCGGTGGCGGGCCGCGTAGTCGCGCAGGGCGCGCAGGAAGTCGACCTTGCGGAAGGCGGGCCAGAACACGTCGCAGAAGTAGTACTCGGAGTGCGCGGTCTGCCAGAGCATGAACCCGGACAGCCGCTGTTCGCCGCTGGTGCGGATGACGAGGTCGGGGTCCGGCTGGTCGCTCGTGTAGAGGTGGCGGCCGATCATGTCGATGTCCACGGACTCGGCGAGTTCGTCCATGGTGACGCCCCGGTCCTGCGCGTCCTGGAGCATCGAGCGGACGGCGTCGGCGATCTCCTGCCGGCCGCCGTAGCCGATCGCGACGTTCACCAGTATTCCGTCGACGTCCTCGGTCGCCTGCTCCGCCTCTTTCAGCGTCAGCTGCATCTGGTCGGGCAGCAGGTCCTTCGTGCCGACGTGGTGGACCCGCCAGCGGCCGTCCGCCGCGAGCGTCCGGACGACGTCCTCGATGATGCCGAGGAGCGGGATCAGCTCGTCCTTCGGGCGGTCGAAGTTGTCCGTCGACAGGAGCCAGAACGTGACGACTTTCACATCCGTCTCGGCGCACCAGCCGAGGAACTCGGACATGTTGTCGGCGCCGGCGCGGTGGCCGTGGACGGTCGTGGAGCCCGCCGCCTTCGCCCAGCGGCGGTTGCCGTCCATGATGACGCCGATGTGCTTGGGCACCTGGGTGTGGTCGAGGTGGCCTTCCACCCGGCGTGCGTAGAGCCTGACCAGCAGGCCGCGCAGTTTGTCGCGCAGGATCACGTGATGTTCAGCCCCTCCTAAACGGCGGTCCCCGCAGGCGGGGAGCTTACCCCTACTGGGAGTTGAGCCGGGGATTGGGCGCCTGATCCAGGGGGTAGGGATCTCTGATTGCGCGTCTGCGGGTGGTGTGTGGCTGGTCGCGCCCACGCGG
The DNA here is from genome assembly GCF_001419795.1 of Streptomyces niveiscabiei. Classification (GTDB taxonomy): domain Bacteria; phylum Actinomycetota; class Actinomycetes; order Streptomycetales; family Streptomycetaceae; genus Streptomyces; species Streptomyces niveiscabiei. Next base: position 1,310 of record NZ_LIRL01000587.1, on the reverse strand, counting down.
CGGAGCCGCACATCGATACAGCCCCGCGCCCCTAAAAAACTCGGATCGGCCGTTCCTCGATCCAGCACCGCCCCCCGATCTTGCTCAATAAAACGGGCCGGTCCGTGGGGGGGATACGGACCGGCCCGAGGGGGGGTTTCCACCATAACCCTTCGTGAGGGATGTCGCGTACATCGGCGCGAAATTATTACTCTCCGGAGTTGCGCGGCGACGCCGTTCCGGGGGTGGAAGCCCTGTTCATGGGGGTTTCGTGGCCGGAAAACGCGGGTGTACGGGGGTCCCTCGCACGGGGGAACGCGGCGCGCGGCGTCTCCTTGACGGAGGCGCCACCGCGCGGTCCCCTCCACTGCGCGGTGACGCCCACGCAGCTTTGCTCGCGCGAATTGCCGTGGCCGAATCTACGTGATGCCGGGGGATCGGAGCACCTGTTCGCGATAACGATGTGGAAACCCTGTGGAGATCGGGGAGGCCAGGCGACGGTTCCCGGCCATTTATCCGGCGGCCGGTCTGCGCGCCTCGATCAGGTGCCGCGCGCTGTACGCCACGAAGGGGCCCTCGGCGGTGATGCGGGCGTGCAGCGCCCTCAGCTCCGTCCCGTACCGGGCGGACGTGAAGCCGGGGACCATCCAGACGACCTTGCGCAGGAAGTGGACGACCGCGCCGATGTCGTGGAACTCCATCCGCAGGCGCTCCACCCTGAGGTCGGTGACCTCCAACCCCGCCTTCCGCGCCGCCTCCGCCTCGACCTCCGGGTGCCGGTCGCGGCTCACCTCGTCCGGGAGCGGGCCTAGGAACTCCTCCACCAGCTCGAACGCGCTGCGGTGGCCCACGTGTTGGGCGAAGTACGTGCCGCCCGGGGTGAGGACGCGGGCGATCTCCGCCCAGGGCGGGCGTACCGGGTGACGGCTGGAGACGAGGTCGAACCCGGCGTCCGGGAAGGGCAGTTCGCCGCCCTCGCCGGGGCGTACCACCACCACGCCCCGGGGACGCAGGAGTTGGGCCGCCCTCGTCGCGTTCGGGGCCCACGCCTCCGTCGCCGCGACGACGCGCGGCGGGGTCGCCGTACGGCCCAGCGCGAACTCCATGACCTCCCCTCCCCCGGTGTCCAGATCCAGCGCGGCGTCCGCGCCGTCCAGCCGGGCGGCGAGGGCCAGGGCGTACCCCCAGGAGGGCCGCGCCTCGGTGGCCCGGCCCTCGAACCACGAGAAGTCCCACCCGTCGGTGGGCGCGGCGTCGGCTTCGGCGACGAGAGATGCGTAGGTGGCTTCGTCGGTGTCGGTCATACGGGGATGGTGGCAAGGGGGTGGGCG
>NZ_LIRL01000586.1 GCF_001419795.1 Streptomyces niveiscabiei | reverse complement strand
CGCCCTGGCCGACCGGCGCCCGGGTCGGCTGGCGCGCGGGTCAGGCCGGCGCTCTGACTGGCCACCGGCTGGGCTGGCTGTCGGCCGGCCCTGCTACTGGCCCGGTCGGCGAGAGCCGGGGCCCGCTGCCGCCCCGGTCGGCCCCCGCCCCGGTCAGTCGCAGACCACGTCCCGCGCGGGCCGTTCGCCCGTCAGCAGGTACCGGGACACGAGCCGGTCCGCGCAGGGGTGCGTGCCCAGGTAGACGCCGTGCCCGCCGCCCTCGACGGTGACCATCCGGGCCCGGTCGCCGAGTGCCGCGCGCAGCTTCAGCGCGCCCGCGTACGGGGTGGCCGGGTCGCGGCGGAACTGGACCATGAGCACGTTGGACGGGCCGTCGCCGGTGATCCGGACCGGCTTCTGCTCGGGCGCGTCCTTCCAGAACGAGCACGGCGTGATGTTCGCCGGCATCCCGGCGGTCAGCGGATACCGGGCACGGTTCTCGGCGACGGAACGCTCGTACGCGGGCACGGAGTTCGGCCAGCGGACGTCGTTGCAGATTACCGCCATGGTGACCGCCGCGTCCTCGTCGGGCAGCGGCCCGGCGATGTCCGGGGTGAGCACGGGGGTGGCCGCCGGGTCCATCACCTGCCGTATCAGCCGGGCGAGTTGAGGGAACGAGGCGTCGTTGTAGAGAACCGTCTGCATCGCCTGCCGCAGCCGGTTCCCGGTCAGCGGCATACCCGGAGTGGTCGTCCCGCGTGGCTGCCGGTCCAGCCCGGCGGCGAGCGACAGGAACAACTCCCGTACCTGTTCCGGCCGTTCGGCCAGCCGCAGGTCCCCCCGCGCGGGGTCGGCGGCCCACGCCGCGAAGTCCGGGAACCGGTCCTCGGCGCCGACCGCCATGTTCGCCAGCCACCCCCGGGCGACCTTGCGGGGATCGGGGTCGTCGTTGCTGTCCAGCACCCAACGGTCCGTGCGCGTCGGATACTTCTGCGCGTAGACGGCCCCCACGTACGTCCCGTACGACACCCCGTACGCCGACAGCTTCTCCTCACCGAGCGCAGCCCGGAGCCGGTCGATGTCACGGACCTCGTTGAGGGTGCTGAGGCTGCGCAGCAGAGGCCCGCCGTTGTCGGCGCAGGCCCGAGCCGTACGCCGGGCCCGCTCGACGTTCTCGGCGATTCCGCCGTCCGCCGCGGGCCAGGACCTCAGGGTCACCAACTCCCGGTCCTCACCGGGAAGTTCACAGCCCGCCCGCGAACTCGCGCCCACCCCGCGGGGATCGAAGCTGACGAGGTCGTAGGTGCCGCCCAACTCCCGCCGCAGCGCCTCCCCTTGCTGCGAGAGCCGCTTGATGCCGGAGCCGCCCGGCCCGCCGGGGATGACCAGCAGGGTGCCGCGCCGGGCCGCAGAGTCCGTGCTGGCCAACCGGGAGACGGCGAGGGTGACTTGAGGGCCGCCGGGGTCGTCGTAGGAGAGGGGGACGGAGAGGTCGGCGCACTCCTGGCCGGGGATGCCGCAGGGGCGCCAGTCGAGGCCGGAGGGTTCCGAAGCCGTCGCCGGAGTGGCCGTCAGGGTCAGTGCCGCGAGCGACAGGGCGAGTACACGGGGAATCGTCATGCCGACCATGCTGTCCGGACGCCGGACGCGTCACCATCCGGCGGGCAGCATGATCGGGGTGGGGCTTGCCCCCGTACGAACGCCCCTGTTCCTTACGGCAGTTCGGGCAGGTCGACCGCGTACAGCAGGGTCAGTTCGTCCGTGCTCGGCTCCAGGACCTGGGCGATGCGGCTCGCGTGCCGTTCCACCATGGCCTCGAACGTCTGGCGCGCGGTACGGCCGTTGCCGAACGCGGGGCCCTTCGGGATCGCCTCGAAGTACTTCAGGAGGGCCTCGGGGGCGCCGCCCGCGAGCCGGTACTCGTGCTCGTCGGTCTGCTGCTCGACGATCCTCAGGAGTTCCTCGGGGCCGTAGTCGCCGAAGGTGATGGTCCGTGAGAAACGGGACGCCACACCGGGGTTGACGGCCAGGAAGCGCTCCATCTCGGCGGTGTACCCGGCGACGATCACCACGACCGCGTCGCGATGGTCCTCCATCAGCTTCACCAGCGTGTCGATGGCCTCCTTGCCGAAGTCCCGCCCCGCGTCCTCCGGCGAGAGCGCGTACGCCTCGTCGATGAACAGGACGCCGCCACGGGCCCGTTCGAACGCCTCCTGCGTGCGGATCGCCGTCGACCCGATGTGCTCGCCGACCAGGTCGACCCGGGACACCTCGACCAGGTGACCCTTCTCCAGGACGTCCAGCGCGGCGAGGATCTCCCCGTACAGGCGCGCCACCGTCGTCTTGCCGGTACCGGGGGAGCCCGTGAACACCAAGTGCCGTTTGACGGACGCCGCCTTGAGGCCCGCGCGCTGCCGGCGCCGGCCGACCTCGATCATGTCGATCAGCGCCCGCACCTCGCGCTTGACGCTGTCCAGGCCCACCAGCGCGTCGAGTTCGCCCAGGACGTCCTTGGGCGCCTTGATTTCCATCGTCCGCTCGGACACCGACGGCTCCGCCGCCACGACCGGCCGCTGCTCCGGGACCGCGCTCAGCAGCCCGGGGGTGTGGGCGGCGGTCTGCACGGCCGTCTCGCGCGGCGTGAACACCTCGGCGGACGCCGCGGGCGTGCGCACGCCGCCGCTCTCGTCGCTCGTGCAGTCCTCGACCAGCGGCCCCGAACCGGGCGCCGAGTCGGGCGCCTCCGCGAACTCGTAGCCACCGCGCGCGCACCGCTCCGTACGGCACTTGCGCAGGGTCGTGCGGCTGCCGTCTATCACGTGGAAGCCGTAGCCGCCGCTGCCCGTGACCTTGCAGCCGACGAAGGAGCCCCGGCCGCCCGCCGACACGTAGAACCCGGCCTCGGCGGGGGAGTCGACGGTGCACCGCTCGACCGTCGGGTCGGCGCCCTTCGTGACGATCACGCCGGTCTGGACCGAGTCCACCGTGCAGTTGTTGAGCGTGCCGCCGCTGCCGTGGTCGCGGAACCAGGCGCCCGTCGCGGCCTCGCGGATACGGCAGTCGTCGAGCTGCGCGGTCGCGCCGTCGCTCACCGAGACGGCCGTGTTGCGGACCTGCGTGAGGTCGCTGTCGACGACGTCCGCGCGCGAGCCCCGGTCGAGGACGAACAGGGCGTCCGGCACGTCGTGGACGCGGCAGGAGTCCAGGACGGCCGTCGCGCCGTCGCTGACCCACACCGCCGGGTAGTCGCCGGTGCTGTCGAAGATCTCGCACTGGTTGGCGTCCACCCGCGTGCCCGGGTCCCACACCGACAGGCCGTTGCGGCCGAACCGCCGCACCGAGGTGCGGGTCAGCGTCAGGACGCTGCGCGAACGCAGGTCCACCGCGTTCTCCGGGATGTCGTGGATACGGCAGTCCGCGAGCGTCAGCACCGCGTCCGTGTCGAGGGTGACGCCGTCGGCGGTGGTGCGGTGCACATCGCAGTCCGTGAAGTGCGCGGTGGCGCGCGCGGTGACCTGTACGCCGCTGCCGCGCACCTCGTAGATCTCGCAGCCCACCGCTTCCAGGGCCGAGTTGTCGCCCGTCACGCTGACACCCGTGCCCGAGGCGTGGTGCACGCGAGTGCGCTCCAGGCGCGGGTGCGCGCCCCCTCGTACGGCGACCCCCGCCTGCCCGGCGGCCAGCACCTCGCACTCCTCGAAGACCCCGCCGCCCCCGTCGAGGACGGCGATGCCGATGCCCGCCGGGTTGTCGACCGTGCACCTGCGCACCGTCGGCCGCGCGCCGCCGCGCACCTCGATGCCGGCCGCCGAGCGCGTCACGACCCGCACGTCCAGCAGCTCCGGGGTGCCCTCCTCGACCAGCAGCGCGGGCGACGTCGTGTCCTGGCCCTCGACGTGCAGGTCCTGGACGACGGCGGAGGCACGCACCGTCAGCGGCACGCCGTCCACGGGGGCGATCCGCACCGAGCCGGGGGCGCCCTCGGGGCCGCGCAGGGTGACCGAACGCTCGACGACGAGGTTCTCCCGGTACGTGCCGGGGGCGACGGTGAGGACGTCCCCGTCGGCCGCGGCCTCCAGGGCGGCGGCGAGCGAAGCGTACTCACCCGTGCGGCGCCGCCACCGCGATGTACCGGTGTGCGTCACCTGGACCGTGCCCTGTGCCATGACGATGCTGTGCCCCCACCTCGTGATACGCGGGTCGATGCCGAAGAAGGTCGGCTGGTCCACCGTAGCGTGCGCGCGGGTGGTGAGTTGACCACCGGCGAGGTGCGTGGTGCGCCCGCCTCAACTGCCGGTGCCGGTACGCCCCCAGTCCGGGCCCGCGCGGTCCCACGCCTGGTCCCAGCGGGCGTAACGGCGGCGGACCATCGTCCACACGACCGCCCGGCGCGCGCTCTCGACCAGGCCCGCAGCACACAGGGCGGCGCCCAGACCGGCCAGCACGGCGTGGGTCTTGGCCGTCGCCACGTCCAGCGGGCGGCTCATCGGGCGGCCCTTGTCGTCGGTCCACAGGGAGAAGCGGTCGCCCGCGTGCGGGGTGTCCAGCGCGGCCGTCACCGGGCCGTGGTGCGAACTGCCGTCCGGCGCGGTCCAGTCGGCCTCCACGCGGCTGCGCGCCTCCCGGCCGGAGACGGCCTCCGGGTCCGTGACGAACGCGGAGCCCTTCAGTTCCTTCACGACCGTCGCCGTCGTCTCGAACCGGGTGCTCGCCTGGTCGCGCACCGACCTCATGAGCGCGTCCTGCACGAAGGAGCCGACGACCATGCCGGCCACCGGCGCGACGACCAGCACCAGCAGCAGGGCGCCCGCCGCCACCCACGCCTCGACCAGGTCCGTCGTACGGCGCACCGGGTTGTGCCGCCAGCGCCACAGTCCACGGATCGCTCGCACCGCCTCGCACCCCCTTCCCGCTCCGTCATAACCCCCGCGCCCGCCGTTCATCCTCGATCCCGGTCGAAGAGAGAGCCAGATCACCTGCGCGAGGGCTCTCTCCGGGACGGCCGGAGGTCTCTCATGAACTTCTCACGTAGCGTCAACGCCCGAGGTCCGGCCGCTGGTTCCCGGGACGAAGGAGGAAATTCCGGCGGGTTCAGTCCAGGATCCGGACCGGGTCGCCGACCCGGATCACCCCGCGCGTGAGGGGCACCAGGTTCTGGCCGAAGACCAGCTTGCCGCCGATGCGGCGGTGCCTGCCGAGGGTGTGCAGGGGCTCCTTGCCGCGCTCGGCGGTGGCCTGGTCGGTGGTGGTCACCACGCACCGGCCGCACTTCTTCGCGGCCCGGAAGGCGACCTCGCCGATCGTCAGCCGCGACCAGCCGTCCTCCGCCCACGGCTCGGTGCCGCCGACCACCGCGTTCGGGCGGAAACGGTTCATCGGGAGCGGGCCCTCGGCGGCGTGCTCGCCCTGCGCGATCAGCGAGTTGAGGGCGTCCAGGGAGGCCGTCGCCGTGACGAGCAGGGGGTAGCCGTCCGCGAAGCCGACCGTCTCGCCGGGGCGTGCGTACTCGGGGTCGACCGGACGGCGGGTCGCCGGGTCGTCCATGTGCACCAGGCGCACATCGTCGCCGAGGAACGCGCTGCACCACGCGTGCGCGCGCGAGTCGGCCAGGACGCCCTCCACCTTGTCGCGGAAGATCTCCACGACGACCGTCTCCACCGGCTCGGGCACCGCGACCTCCAGCGGCGCGAGACCGGGCGCGGACAGCAGAACGCCGCCACCGGGCAACGGCTCGGCGGCGGCGAGCGCCAGACGCGGTCGCTGGCGCTGGGTGACGACCTTCCCCCCGTCGTCGACCAGCGCCCACCGCCGGTCCCCGGCCGGCCCCCAGGGCTCCACGACGGCCTCCCGGGGGCTCACCCCCCGGAACGCCTTCACCGGATGGACGTGGATCGACAGCAGTTCCGCAGAGGCCATGGGGCAATCCTGCCAGGCGGCTGCGACGGCCCCGGGGAACCTAGTAACCGCGGTACTGCTGCTGGTTGTACGGGTCCTGGTAGGGAGCCGGGTTCGGGCGCGGCGCCGCCGGGCGCATCGCCTCGTACCCCGAACCGCCCGCCATCGGGTTCGCGCCCATGGGAGTGCCCATCTGGCCGCCCATCGTGCCCCCGCCCATCGGGCCCGGCTGGGGCTGCATCGGCGCCTGCGCGGCCGGGTACCCGCGCTGCATGGCGCCCTGCGGCGGGACGTACGCCGCCGGGGCCTGCTGGAGCGGAGCGGGCTGCTGGGCCTGCGGATAGCCGTAGGGCGCCTGCGAGGGGCCCGCCGGGAGGGCGGGCAGCGCCGACGGCAGCGCGGGCAGGTTGCCGCTCGGCATGCTCGGCACGTCGTAGGCGGCCGGGACCCGGATCGGGGCGATCTGCGGGGTCCCCCGCTCGGCCACGAGGGAGTCGTAGATCGGGGTGTCCGGGAAGGAGGCGGACGAGTAGTAGCCGCCACCATAGGTGGAGCGGGGGGAGGTCATGGCACCTAAGGTAAGCCCACGAAGAGCCGGTTGGGGAGACGGGTATGCGGGTTGTTTTCCGTGCCGGGAGTGGCCCTGTATCCCCAATACGAGCGAACGTGGGAAAAAGGGGCGACAATGCGGGTTGGAATTGTGTAAAGAGCAAGTTCCGGCGGGGTTTCCGGGGGCCGAACGGACGTGTTCCCCTCCCCTCGGCGGGAGTTGAACGGGAGCCGAAAGGGGCCGCATGCCCATGCCGTCGCTGTCCAAGGGAGCGAACGTACCGGTGCCCACGACGGCGCTGACGATCGAATGCGGACGCCGCACCGGCCCCGGCGTCCCCGACGTCGACGCCTCCGCACTCCTGCTCGTCGGCGGAAAAGTGCGCTCCGACGACGACTTCGTGTTCTACAACCAGCCCGCGCACGCGTCCGGGACCGTCCATCACGAGGGCAAGCGCACCTCCGGCGACCTCGTCACCGACACCCTCGTCGTCGACCTCGCGCGCGTGGAGCCCGACGTCGAGACCGTCCTGCTCGCCGTCTCCGCCGACGGCGGCCCCTTCGGGCGCGTCCCCGGGCTGTACGTCGAGGTCCGCGACACCGCGCGCGGGACGGTCGTCGCCCGCTTCGACCCCGCGGGCGCGAGCGTGGAGACCGCGTTCGTCCTCGGCGAGCTGTACCGCCGCCAGGGCGCCTGGAAGTTCCGCGCCGTCGGACAGGGCTACGACAGCGGCCTGGAGGGCCTCGCGACGGACTACGGCATCACCGTCGACGAACCCCAGCACACCGCACCTCCCGTACGGCTCACGAAAGTCACCCTCACCAAATCCGCCCCGTCCGTCTCGCTCACCAAGCAGGGCGGTACGTCGGGCGCACTGCGCGTCAACCTCAACTGGCAGTCCCGCTCCGGCTCCGCGCACACCGGCCTCGACCTCGACCTGTGCGCCCTGTACGAGCTCGCCGACGGCCGCAAGGGCGTCGTCCAGGCCCTCGGCAACGCCTTCGGCGCGCTGGAGAGGCCGCCCTACATCCACCTCGACGGCGACGACCGCACCGGCGCCGTCGCGGCCGGCGAGAACCTCACCGTCAACCTCGACCACGCCGCCGCCCTGCGCCGCGTCCTGGTGTTCGTGACCATCTACGCGGGCGCGCGCTCGTTCGCCGACCTGCACGCGACGGTCACCCTGAGGCCGCAGCACGGCGCGCCGGTCGACTTCTCCCTCGACGAGTGCACGGTCGCGTCGACCGTGTGCGCGCTCGCGCTGATCACCAACACCGGGGGCGATCTCGTCGTCCGCAGGGAGGCGCGGTATCTCGTCCCGGAGCGCGGGGTGAGTCCGCAGCGGACCGTCGACCGCGCTTATGGGTGGGGCATGAACTGGACGCCGGGCCGGAAGTGAAGCCGGACGGGAAGTGAAGGAGTGGCGGCGAATAGGCGGAGAAAGCCTTTTCCTTGAGTAATCAACTTTCGTCCGGGACGGCTTCCGGGCGCGCATAAGTCCGCCCCTTCCACGCCGCTCCCCGCCCCCGGTAGTGCTGCACCGCCGAGTCCACCGTCATCAGCAGGTACAGGAACGCCGTGAACGGCAGCAGCAGCGCCTGCCACAGGGGCTCACGGTAGTAGCGGACCATCGGGACGTACGTCGCCGTCATCACCGCCCACGCGAGCCCGCCCAGGGCCGCCACGGGCCCGCTCCCCGCCGCGAGGCCCACGACGAACGCCAGCGGCGGCACCAGGTACACCAGCGCCAGCCCCAGGACCGTACCGGCGAGCAGCAGCGGGTTGTGCCGCAACTGCGCGTACGCGCTGCGCGAGACCATCCGCCACAGGTCGTGCAGACGCGGATACGGCCGCACGCTGTCGACGTGCTCCGCGAGCCCCAGCCAGATCCGCCCGCCGCTCCGTTTGACGGCCCGCGCGACCGCCACGTCGTCGATCACCGCGTGCCGCACCGCGTCCGGGATCCGCGCCCGCTGCGCGGCATCCGTCCGCAGCAGGACACAGCCGCCCGCCGCCGCTGCCGTACGCCCGCCCGCGCGCGCGATCCACCGGAACGGATAGAGCTGCGCGAAGAAGTACACGAAAGCGGGGACGACGAGCCGCTCCCAGAAGCTCTCCACGCGCAGGCGCGCCATCTGCGACACCAGGTCGTAGCCCCCCGCGCGCGCCGACGCCACCAGGCCGCGCAGGCTGCCCCGCGCGTGCGCGATGTCGGCGTCCGTCAGCAGCAGGAACTCGGGCTCCCGCGCGCGGGCCAGCGCGACACCGTGCCGTACGGCCCACAGCTTGCCCGTCCACCCGGCCGGCGGCTCGCCCGGCGACGACACCGTCAGCGGCAGACCGCCGTGCTCGTCGGCCAGTGCGCGCGCGAGGGTGCCGGTGCCGTCGGTGCTGCCGTCGTCGACCAGGAAGACCTCCGCCCGGCCCGGATAGTCCTGCGCCAGCAGGGACGGCAGGCTCAGCGGCAGGACGGCCGCCTCGTCGCGCGCGGGGACGACGACACACACGTCCGGCCAGTCGGCGGGCTCCTCGGGGGCGGGCGGCAGACGCACGTCCGTGCGCCAGAAGAAGCCCTGGCACAGCAGCAGCCACAGCCAGGCGACGAGGGACACGGCGGCGATCCACACGAAGGCGCTCACCAGCGCAGTGTGCCCCACGGCCGGGGCCAGGGCCGGGCCATCGTCTATCGTGGCCGGGTGAAGATCGCGCTCATGGACTCCGGAATCGGCCTGCTGGCGGCCACCGCTGCGGTACGGCGACTGCGCCCCGACGCCGATCTCGTCCTCTCCTTCGACCCCGAGGGCATGCCCTGGGGCCCGCGCACCCCCGAGGACGTCACCACGCGCGCGCTGGCCGTCGCCGAGGCCGCAGCCGCGCACGCGCCGGACGCGCTGATCGTCGGCTGCAACACCGCCACCGTGAACTCCCTGCCCGCCCTGCGCGCGCGCCTGGAGCCCGGCATCCCCGTCGTCGGCACCGTCCCCGCGATCAAGCCCGCCGCCGCTCTCGGCGGCCCCGTCGTCATCTGGGCCACCCCCGCCACCACCGGCAGCGCTTACCAACGCGGCCTCATCCGGGACTTCGCGGGCGGCGTCAGCGTCGCCGAGGTGCCCTGCTGGGGCCTGGCCGAAGCCGTCGAGCACGCCGACGAAGCCGCCATCGACGCCGCGATCACCGCCGCCGCCGCGCTCACGCCGGACGAGGTGACGACCGTCGTCCTGGGCTGCACCCACTACGAACTCCTCGCCGAACGCATCCGTACGGCCCTCCAGCGGCCCGGTCGCCCCCCGCTCGTCCTGCACGCCTCCGCCGACGCCGTCGCCGCCCAGGCGCTGCGCCGCATCGGCGTCCCGGCCGCGCCCCACGCGCCCGCGACCGGCGGGCTGACCGTGCTCCTCAACGGGCGCGAGGGCGTGCTGCCGGACGCCGCGTTCGCGTACGCGGAAGGCCGCTCGCTGCCGGTCCCGACGGTCGCCTCGTAGCGCGTGACCCGCTCGGACCAGTCACTCTGCGAGACGGGCTCCCCGCCGGGAGAAACCTGAGTAACCTCGTAGGCATGAGGGACCATCCCCGAGACGAGCACGACGAGCAGACCCCGCATCCGGACGTGTGGACCGGACGGGCCACCAACCGGTTCCAGTGGCTGCCCGCGCTCGCGGGCGCCGCCTGCATGGCACTCGGCATCGAACTCGCGGTGGACTCCGCGTGGACCTCCGGGGTCGCGCCGCTCGCGATGTCCGTCGTCGGCTGCATCGCCGCCGGGCTCCTCGTCCTCTTCGGCACCCTCGCCTTCCTCCACGTCGCCCTCAAGGTCGACCGCGACAGCCTCGAAGTGCGCTGCGGGCACATGGGGCTGCCACGCCGCCGCATCCCCCTCGCGCAGGTCGCCGACGCCGACTTCGACCCCCACGTCACGCCGCGCCACTGGGGCGGGTGGGGCTACCGGTGGCGGCCCGAGAAGGGGACCGCCGTCGTCGTACGCCGGGGCGAGGGCGTCGTGCTGCGGCTCTGGGACGGGCACACGTTCACGATCACCGTGGACGACGCGGAGGCGGCCGTACGGGTCATCAGGGACCGGCTGCGGTCGGCGAGGCCGGGGGCGGCCCACTGAGGCGGTGAACTGCGGCTCGCTTCTGGCAGGCACGCGCGTGAGGCTCGGTTTTGAGCAGCCCCCTGCGCGCGTAGTGGCTCGGTTTTGAGCAGCACCCCGCGCGCGTAGAGGCCCGGTTTTCGCACAGGCGCCCCCGCGCGCACGAAGCCTCACCCCGCCACGTCCTCCTCGTACGCCCGCACCACCCCGTCCGGCTCCCGCGCCTCCTGCGGCAGGGGGCTCGCCGTCGCGATGCCCGCCAGGAGGCCCGCGCCCGCCGAGACGGTCGTGAAGCTCAGGACGTTGCCCACCAGGGCGAGGGCCGCGAGGGCGGTCAGGCAGGCGCCCGCCGTGAGGGCGACCGGGGTGGGGCGGGGCGAGCGCCACAGGGCGTGCAGGAGCCAGGCGAAGGCGGCGGCCAGCAGCAGGACGCCCACGACGCCCTGTTCGGCGGCCAGTTGGAGGGGCGCCGAGTGCGGGCGGCCGTCCGGGAGCGGCGACTGCGCGGCCGTGGCGCTCAGCTCGGCGAAGCTCCCCGGACCCGCGCCGAGCCCCGGACGCGTCTCGGCGAGGTGGAGGGCCTCGCGCCACAGGGCGATCCGGCGGGGCGTGAGCTGACCGTCGAGCACCTCGGCGAGCCCTCCGCGCGGGGCGCCCGCCGCGACCGCCCAGGTCAGCGCCGTCAGCGACGCCGTCGCCAGGGCCAGCCCCGCGACCCCCACGCCCCGGCCCGCTCGCCCGGCCGCCAGGGACGCCAGCAGGACCCCGCAGCACGTCACCACCGCCGCGACCGACCCCAGCGCGGCCCCCGTGACCGCCGCGAGCGCCGCCAGAAGCCGCAGGGCGAGCCGTAG
>NZ_LIRL01000585.1 GCF_001419795.1 Streptomyces niveiscabiei | reverse complement strand
GAACGCCCACCCCATCCCCGGCCCGGCCGCCTTGAGCGCGAGCCGCAGTGGAAGCACCCCGTCCGCCGCGAACGTCCACCGCACCCGTGTCCCCGCGCCCACCGGAATCAGCCGCCACTCCTCCACGAGCGCCTTGAGACCCGGCGCGTTGACGGTGTCCAGGCGGTAGGCGTACACCTCGGGCGCCTTCGCCGCGAGGATCGTCTCGCGGAACCTCCCGCCGCCCACGAGGTGGATCTCCCGCTCCCCGCCGTCCCCGAGGGGCCGCGCGCGCCGGACCTGGCGGAACCACTCGGCCCAGCCGGGGACGTCCTCGGCGAGCGCGTGGAAGACGGCCTCGGGAGCCGCGGACATCTCCTGCGCGAACACGAGGCGGACGGGCGCGGTCCCGACGAACTCAAGGCCCACCGGGGCCAGATGACGTTCCATGCGAAGTCCCCCTCCTGCTCGCGCACTGCGACGGCCGGAAGAACAACCCTAGTTGACGGACCGTCAGAAGTCGTCGCCCGTACGTCACATGTCCACGGCCTGCACGGTCTCTCCCGCCACCACGACCCGCAGATGCTCCGCCATCTCCGTACGGGCCGCCGCCGGCAGCCCCGCGTCCGTCACCAGCGAGTCCACCTGGTCCAGCGTCGCGAACGAACTCAGGCCCACGACACCCCACTTGGTGTGGTCGGCGACCACCACGACCCGCCGCGCGGAGTGCACGAGGCGCCGATTGGTCTCCGCCTCCGCGAGGTTGGGCGTCGACAGGCCCGCCTCGGCCGATATGCCGTGCACGCCGAGGAACAGCATGTCGAAGTGGAGCGCGGCGATCGCCTGGTCGGCGACGGGGCCGACGAGGGAGTCCGAGGGGGTGCGGACCCCGCCGGTGAGGACGACGGTCGCGGCGCCCTGACGCGGCCCGGACGTGCGCTGCGCGGCGTGGAAGACGTCCGCGACCCGCACCGAGTTGGTGACGACGGTCAGGTCCGGCACGTCCACCAGCCGGTGCGCGAGCGCGAACGTCGTCGTACCGCCGGAGAGGGCGATCGCGCTGCCGGGGGCGACGAGCCCGGCGGCCGTGCGCGCGATGTCCTCCTTCGCCGTGAGTTCGAGGCCCGACTTCGCCTCGAAGCCCGGCTCGTGGGTGCTGGCCTCGACGACCGGTACGGCGCCGCCGTGCACCTTCTCGACGACGCCCTGCTTCGCGAGCGCGTCGAGGTCGCGGCGGATCGTCATGTCGGACACGCCGAGCCTGCGCGTGAGTTCGTTGACCCGGACACCGCCCCGGCGGCGCACCTCGTCGAGGATCAGGGCGCGGCGCTGCTCCGCGAGGAGGTTCTGATTCTCGCTCACGTACGCTCCGGTCCTTCCCGCGTCGAACCCCGCCCGGTCGGGTCGGGACGGTCCATCCTCGCACGTCGCAGGCGCTGTCGCGGCCCCGTTCGGCAGAGTCCGGGGACCACAAGCGCTTGCTCCCGAACGCCGTCTCGTCACGGTTGTCTCACGGAACGGGGAGATTCCGTGACAACAGGTGTGCACAAGGGCCGTAGCGGCCATCCTGGCTGGGCACGGAAAGATGCCGACGGCGCGTCACGGGGGAAGTGCGAGCAGTGGAACGAACCATCGTGGGCGGGGTACCGAGCCCCGCCGGACCACCCGAAGAGGGACAGACCGGGAAGCCGGCCGTCGCCCTCGAACTCCTCGTCCACGGGGTGGGCGGGGCCACACCGGAGAAGATGCTCGACGACCCGCGCACGGTGCGGGTCACGGGGGACGAGACGGCCGCCGTCTACCGTCGCGCCGACGACGCCGACGCGGAGACCCGCGCGGGCGCGTGGGGGGAGCACGACGACACGGCGTCCCGCGCGGGCGCGCGCCTGGACCGGCCGATCCCGGAGGCGTACGTCTGGTCCAACCTCACCTCCGGCAACGGCACGCGCGCGCTGTGGCTGTTGCTGCTGCCGTTCATGGTCGTCAACCTCGCCCACTGGATGCGCCCGGCGGCCCGCGCGGGCACGCGTACGGTCCGCGCCTACGGCCTCCTCGTCCGCCTCGCCGCCCTCTCCCTGACGGTCCTTCTGGTCGCCGCCGCCTGCGAGGTCGCCCTCGACCTCACCGCCTGGCAGTGCGCGGGCACGCGCGCGTGCGCGGAGCGCCACACCTGGCTCGGCTTCCTTACGCCCGGCGGCTGGTGGGGCCAGCCCGGCCGCCGCCTCGCGCTCGCGGCCCTCGTCCCGACCGCGCTCGTCGCCCTGCTGTGGTACCTCTCGCACCGCACCTGGCGCGCGTACGAGTCGCAGGAGCCGGTACCTCGCACGGACGGCGCCGACGCCGTGACGACCCTCAGCCGCCCCGGCTTCTGGTACGGCCGCCGCCTGGTCTCCCGGCTGCGCGCCGCCCACACCGCGGCGGGCCTCCTGACGGTCGCCGCGACCGTCGGCACGGCCGCCGCCCGCCGGGACCACGACAGCGGCTCCCCGGCCCTCCTGGACGCCCTGGGGCACGTCCTGGAGGCCGTCCTGCTCGTCGGCGCGGTCTGCGTCGTATGGGTGGTCTGCGGCCGGGGCCGCACCGAGGAGCGCCTCGACCACAAACTCGACCGCCACCTCGTACGCCGCCTGCCGCTCGGCTCCCTCGCCGTGCTGGCCCTCGCCCTCGTGTACGCGGCCTGGTCGCGGCCCGGCTGGACCTCGACGGGGCGCCTGCCCGGCGACCTCACGTTCGGCGGCATCGCGGTCGCCCAGGGCGTGGTCGCCGTCGCCCTCGCGGTCGTCGCCCGCAAGCTGTACGACGCCGACCCCGAGCACCGCTCGGCCCTGCGCGGCCTCGGCGGCCCCGCCGTCGTCATGCTGGCGTGCGCGCTCGGCGGCGTGATGTCCGGCGGCGTCGCCCAGCGCGTCGCCGACTGGCTGGACGGCACCGGCGGCGTCCTGCCCGGCCCGCCCGTCCTGCTGACCTGGCAGGCGTCCGTCATCCCGGCCGTCCTCCTCGTCGTGCTCGTCCACTGCTCGCTCCTCGGACAGCGCGCCATGAGCAGGGCCAAAGCACAGGAGCCGGCCGTCGAGAAGCAGTACGGCGTCGAGGACGGCGACCCCGCGCGCACGCGCACGATCTCCCGCGCGCGGGCGATGGCCGCGCTCACCGACCGGGCACCCCTCCTCGTCGGCGTCACCTCCGGGGCGACCCTCCTGCTGGGCACGGTCGCCGTCGTGGGCGCGCTGGCCAGCGGGAAGACGCCGGTGGGGGCCGCCGCCGGTACGGTCCCGTTCGTCGAGGGCGCCGCGCGCACGGGGCAGGCGCTCGGCTCGTGGCTCATCGGGTTCGCGTTCCTGACGTTCGTCACCTGGGGGCGGCGCGCGTACAAGGACCCGAACGCCCGGCGCACGATCGGCATCCTCTGGGACGTCGGTACGTTCTGGCCGCGCGCCGCGCACCCCTTCGCGCCCCCCTGCTACGCCGAGCGCGCCGTCCCCGACCTCACCTGGCGTATGACGACCTGGACCCGCGCCACCGGCGGCCGGCTCGTCATCTCCGGCCACTCCCAGGGCAGCGTCCTCGCCGCAGCCGCCGCCTGGCAGCTGGAACCCGCCGACCGCAAACGCGTCGCCCTCCTGACCTACGGCTCGCCCATCGAGCGCCTCTACGGCCGCTGGTTCCCCGCCCACTTCGGCCCCGACTCCCTCAAGGCCCTGCACGAGGACGTCGACTGCTGGCGCAACCTGTACCGCCTCACCGACCCGATAGGCGGCCCGGTGCGCCTCCCGGACGTCGACTGCAAGCCGTTCGAGGACCCGCTGGAGTACGGCCGCACGACACTGCATCCGCTGCCGGCGCCCTTGCTCGGCCACTCCGACTACCAGGCCGATCCGGGGTTCGCGCGGGAGCGGAAGCATCTGCTGGCGCGGCTCGGGTTCGGGGGACGGGCGG
>NZ_LIRL01000584.1 GCF_001419795.1 Streptomyces niveiscabiei | reverse complement strand
CTCCTCCCTCGCCCGCCCGGCACCGCCGTCCCTCTGCGCCCCCGTCACTCCACCAGCGGCAGCGCCTCCCACTCGTACCCCTCCCACAGCTGCCTCGCTGTCTCCTCCGGGTAGCGGGTGACCTGCGACGGGGTGTCCAGGATCTGTGTGAGCCTGTTCTCCTGGTCGTACGTGTCCCAGCCGGGGTCGCCGGTGCGGGCGAAGGACGTCCAGGACGTCTGGAAGCGGGCGGTGAGGTCGGCCGCGTCCGGGGGGACCTCGCCGTCGGGGAAGGCGATGGCGCCCATGTCCGCGGCGTACGTTCCGAAGAGGAGGGGGACGTCCAGGGCGTGGCAGCCACGCAGGATGCCGCCGTGGGCCGGGGGTGTCCAGGTCAGTTCGTAGAGGTGGGCCGAGCCGCCTGCCGTCAGCTGGGCCTCGGCGAGGTGCAGGGACGGCATCGCGAACAGCCAGTCCGACTGGACGCGTTCGAAGAGGTCCTGCGCCGTGGCGTCCGGGAAGGCTTCGCGGTACGCGCGCTCGCCGGGCTCGCCCGCGCCGGGGGCGTACATGCGCAGTGCCGCCGTCGCCTGGTCCTCCGTGATGCGGCCCAGGAGGTTTCCCAGGACTGTGAAGAGGCGGTACTCCTGGGAGTTGTGGCCGACCAGGAGGGCGATGTCCCGCGCCTCGCCCGCGCTCACCGCCTGCCACGGGGTCTTCGGCAGGATCTCGCCGTCCACCACCGGCGCGTACGGCACGGCCGTCGGCGCGACCTGCCCCCAGCGCGTGTACGTCGTCATCTTGGCCGCCAGGGCCTCGCCCGCCCCGGTGAGCTTCCTCGGCGGGATCGCCGCGAGGTCGGCCGCCGTCGGCCGTACGCCCGCCTCCGCCGCGAGCGCCGCCGCGATGTCCCTGGCCAGGGGTGCGGAGAAGTACACGCCCGGGATGCTCTGGGCGACGGCGCGGTGGAAGAGGCCGCGGGCCGACGGCATCGCGAGGAGCGCGGCGATCGAGCCGGCGCCCGCGGACTGGCCGAACACCGTGACGTCCCCGGGGTCGCCGCCGAACTCCGCGATGTTGTCGCGGACCCACTCCAGGGCGGCGACCTGGTCGAGGAGGCCCCGGTTGGCGGGGGCGCCCTCCAGGTGGACGAAGCCCTCGATGCCGAGGCGGTAGTTGAAGGTGACGACCACGACGTCACCCTTGCGGGAGATGTGCTGGGCGTCGTAGCCGGGGCTGCCGGAGAAGCCCGTCTTGTAGGCGCCGCCGTGGATCCAGACCATGACCGGGCGCGGGGCCCGCGGGGCCGGGTCCGGCGTCCAGACGTTCACCGTCAGCCAGTCGTCTCCCTCTGCGGCGGGGGCGCCGGGGAACACGGCCTCCTGCGGGGGCGGGGCGCCGAACTCGTACGCCTCCCGTACGCCCGTCCAGGGCTCCGGAGGGGCGGGCGCCTGGAAACGGGCGGGGCCCACCGGTGGCGCGGCGAAGGGGATCCCCCGGAACACCGTCAGACCGTCCTCGCGTCTCCCCCGGACCGCACCGGCCGCCGTACGAACCTCTTCCGCCGTCATGCCTCGCTCCTCTCGTCTCCCACCGTCCACCTCTGCCCCGCCCAACGGCCCGTCTCGAACAGAGGTTCCAGCGAATGGCCGATCCGGCCGGAGTTCACTCGTGTGGGTGACAGAGCGTGTGAGTGACACAGCGTGTGAGTGACAGAGAGGGAGGGCACCCCCGTGCCCCTCCCCCTCTCCCACAGCCCGCAGCGCGCGGCCCGCCGTCGGTCGTCCGCCGTCAGTCGTCGACGGGCTGGGCCGCCGAGCACGCGTTGATCGGGCCGATGATGTCCTCGCACACCTGGATGGCCTCCACCTGTCCGTAGTCGTACGTCCGCGAACTGCACGGCGCCGCCGAGCCGTTGCTGTCGCCGAACTCGTCGTAGCCGTTGACCAGCCACACGCCGACGTACACACCGTTGCCGTCCCGCTCCCGGTCGCACACGGTCACCTTGTCGCCCAGGTCCCATCTGGCGTAGTCGTCTCCCTGGGCGACTCTGGTGGTGAACGGGGCGGCGTGCGCGGCGGGTGCCGTCAGGCCGCTCAGGGCCATCGCCGAACCCGCGACGGCGACCGCGAAGACATGTCGAACTCGCATCTGTTCCCCCTGTTGGCATGGGTCTGGACGTGTCCGCCGGTTCCGTCCCGGCCGGACACCTTGCGGCACCGAGCGTGCGGGCCCCGGCCGGGGGAGGCAACGGTTCGCGGCTGTCCCGGACAGGGGGTGGGCGTCCGGGCAGGTCAGCACCATGTCCCGGACAGCGTCCGGGGGCGCGCGAGCGGCGTGCGGGGGTATTAGGTCTCAGGTACGACGCCTCAGGTACTACCCCCCGGGTATGACGCCTCAGGTACGACGCCCCAAGTACGACGTCTCAGGTACGACAAGGGCCCGTCACCCCGAAGGTGTACGGGCCCTGTGCTACCCCCCTACCGCTAGCTCAGCGTCTGGAGCGCAGCCGGGTCGAACGCCCGCAGTTCCTCGAACCGGCCGTCGAGGACCTTCGCCGCCCACTCCGGGTCCTGGAGCAGTGCGCGGCCGACGGCCACGGCGTCGAACTCGTCCCGCTCGAAGCGCTCCAGCAGGTCGTCGATGCCCTTCGCCTCGGAGGTCTTGCCGGCGAACGCCGTGCTGAAATCGTTGTCGAGGCCGACGGAACCGACGGTGATCGTCGGCTTGCCGGTGAGCTTCTTGGCCCAGCCCGCGAGGTTGAGGTCGGCGCCGTCGAACTCCGGCTCCCAGTAGCGGCGCGTCGACGCGTGGAAGGCGTCGACCCCGGCCGCGGCGAGCGGCGTGAGGATCGCCTCCAGTTCCTCCGGCGTCTCGGCGAGCCGCGCGTCGTAGTTGTCGTACTTCCACTGCGAGAAGCGGAAGATGACGGGGAACTCCGGGGACACGGTCTCGCGTACGGCGGCGACGATCTCGGCCGCGAACTTGGTACGGGCGACCGGGTCGCCCCCGTACGCGTCGGTGCGGCGGTTGGTCGTGCCCCACAGGAACTGGTCGATCAAGTAGCCGTGGGCGCCGTGGAGTTCGATGCCGTCGAAGCCGAGGCGTTCGGCGGCGGCGGCGCTCTGCGCGAACGCGCCGATGACGTCGTCCAGGTCGCGCTGGGTCATGGTGTGGCCGTCGGCGGTGCCGTCGACGCGCAGGCCGGAGGGGCCGACCGGCGGGGCGTCCACGACCGGCGGCTGGCCGGCCTTGCGGACCATGCCGATGTGCCAGAGCTGCGGGACGATCCGGCCGCCGGCCGCGTGGACGGCGTCGGCGACCTTCGCCCAGCCCGCGAGCTGCTCCTCGCCGTGGAAGCGGGGTACGCGGTCGCTCTCGCCGGCGGAGTCGTGGCCGACGTACGTCCCCTCGGTGATGATCAGGCCTACCCCTGCGGTAGCACGACGTGCGTAGTACGAGGCCACGTCCTCCCCGGGTATGCCCTCCGGGGACTGCATGCGGGTCATCGGGGCCATCGCGATGCGGTTCGCGAGGGTGACGCCGTTGATGGTGACCGGGCGGGACAGGATCTCTGAGGCACGGGTGGGGGTGGCTGCCACGGGAAGGGCTCCTCGCTCGTGAAGTGGTCGGCTGACCGGTGGGTATGTGCATGCGCATACGCCTTGTACGTCTAGGTCAACCGGACCGTGGTCCACCTCATTTCCGGACGGCGGGGCAGAGTGCTGTGATCCCGGACACCCCGTAGTACCGGAGGGGTAGGGATCGCGTAGTACTGACCCATGCCCGAGCTGCTCACGACCGCCGCGCTCGAAGCGACCTCCGTCGTCGCCAACAACACGATGAACCGCGAACGCGGGCTCACCGGGGTGAACAGCTACGCCCGTGAGCTGGGCTTCGATCCGGTGAGCGAGCTGCACGGGGAGGCGCCCGCGTGGCTCGACCTGTGCAGTGGGGAGGGGCTGGCGATGCGGGCGGCTGCGCCGCGGTTGCCGGGGGCGGCGCGGCTGACGGCCGTCGATCTGGTTGGTCCTCTGGTACGTCGTCCCCTCCCCCCTCAGATGGAGGAGGTCACCGCGTCCGTCTCCACCTGGACCCCCACCCTGCGGTACGACCTCATCACCTGCGTCCACGGTCTCCACTACGTCGGTGACCAGCTCGGGCTGCTGGTCCGGGCGGCCTCCTGGCTCACGCCGGGCGGGTTGTTCGCCGCGCACTTCGATCCGGCGTCGGTGCGACACCCCGATGGGTCACCGGCGTCCCGTCCGGTGCTGCGGGCGTTGCGGGCGGCGGGGTTCGCGTACTCGGCGCATCGGCTGACGTTGCGGGGTGGGCGGGGGGTTGAGCTGCCGTTCCGGTA
>NZ_LIRL01000583.1 GCF_001419795.1 Streptomyces niveiscabiei | reverse complement strand
GTGCAGCAACCGCGCCGTGTCCCCCCGCCCCGGCAGCGACCCCGCGCGCCCGAGGTGCGGGGTCGAGTTCAGGAGCCCGAAGACCGAGTGGACGGCGGACCGCGCGGCGGGTTCGAGGAGGGCCGGGTAGACCTCGCGCACCACCCCGACCCACAGCTCGACGTACTGCCGCTGGAGCTGGCGGACGAGCTTGCGGTCGCTGTCGCGGAGGCGGTCGAGTTCGCGGTCGTGGAGGGTGATGAGGGGCCGGTCGTCGAGGGCGAAGTCGATGTGGCCCTCGATGAGGGAGTCCAGCACGCGCGCGGGAGGCTCGGCGGAGGACTCCTGGAGGCGGCGGCGCGCGCCCGTGAGGAGCTGGCCGCTGATGCCGACGAGAAGCTCCGCGAGCATCGCGTCCTTGCCCGCGAAGTGCCGGTAGAGCCCGGGTCCGCTGATGCCGACGGCCGCGCCTATCTCGTCGACGCCGACGCCGTGGAACCCGCGCTCGGCGAAGAGCCGCGCAGCCTCTCTGAGGATCTGGTCGCGCCGGGTGGGAGCGTCGGTTCTGGTGCCCATGAAATCGATTCTAGACAGGCTTGTTAGCGGTCGTTAACATGGAGGCCATGGGTTAACGCTCATTAACTTCGGAGGGGAGCGCGACATGGCGCAGGAACCCGTGCTGACCAGCGCGGCAGACCCCGCGTCGGAGACGTGGCGGGCGAACGAGGCGGCGCACAGCGCGCTCGCCGAGGAGCTGCGCGGCAAGCTCGCGGCGGCCCGCCTGGGCGGCGGCGAGAAGGCCCGCGCCCGGCACACGGCGCGCGGCAAGCTCCTCCCGCGCGAGCGCGTGGACACCCTCCTGGACCCCGGTTCCCCGTTCCTGGAGCTGGCCCCGCTCGCGGCCGAGGGGATGTACGACGGCCAGGCCCCGGCGGCCGGCGTCATCGCGGGCATCGGCCGCGTGAGCGGGCGCGAGTGCGTGATCGTCGCGAACGACGCCACGGTCAAGGGCGGGACGTACTACCCGATGACCGTGAAGAAGCACCTGCGCGCGCAGGAGGTCGCCCTCGACAACCGCCTCCCGTGCGTGTACCTGGTGGACTCGGGCGGCGCGTTCCTCCCGATGCAGGACGAGGTCTTCCCGGACCGCGACCACTTCGGCCGCATCTTCTACAACCAGGCCCGCATGTCCGGCGCAGGCATCCCGCAGATCGCCGCGGTGATGGGCTCGTGCACGGCGGGCGGCGCGTACGTCCCCGCGATGAGCGACGAGGCGGTGATCGTCCGCGGTCAGGGGACGATCTTCCTGGGCGGCCCCCCGCTGGTGAAGGCGGCCACGGGCGAGGTCGTCACGGCGGAGGAGCTGGGCGGCGGCGAGGTCCACGCGCGCGTGTCGGGCGTGACGGACCACCTCGCGGAGGACGACGCGCACGCGCTGCGCATCGTCAGGAACATCGTCGCCACCCTCCCCGCGCGCGGGCCGCTCCCCTGGGCGGTCCGCCAGGCGGCGGAGCCGAAGGCCGACCCGTACGGCCTGTACGGCGCGGTCCCGGTGGACCCGCGCACCCCGTACGACGTCCGCGAGGTCATCGCGCGCATCACCGACGGCTCACGGTTCGCGGAGTTCAAGGCGGAGTTCGGCCAGACCCTGGTCACCGGCTTCGCGCACATCCACGGCCACCCCGTCGGCATCGTCGCCAACAACGGCATCCTGTTCTCCGAGTCGGCCCAGAAGGGCGCCCACTTCATCGAGCTGTGCGACCAGCGCGGCATCCCGCTGCTGTTCCTCCAGAACATCTCGGGCTTCATGGTCGGCAAGGACTACGAGGCGGGCGGCATCGCGAAGCACGGCGCGAAGATGGTCACGGCCGTCGCGTGCACGCGCGTCCCGAAGCTGACGGTCGTGATCGGCGGCTCGTACGGCGCGGGCAACTACTCGATGTGCGGCCGGGCCTACTCCCCCCGCTTCCTGTGGATGTGGCCCGGCGCGAAGATCTCCGTCATGGGCGGCGAACAGGCCGCCTCGGTCCTGGCGACCGTCAAGCGCGACCAGCTGGAGGCGCGCGGCGAGGAGTGGCAGGCCACCGACGAGGACGCCTTCAAGGCGCCGATCCGCGCCCAGTACGAGCAACAGGGCAGCGCGTACTACGCGACGGCCCGCCTGTGGGACGACGGAGTGATCGACCCCCTGGAAACTCGCCAGGTCCTGGGCCTGGCCCTGACCGCCTGCGCCAACGCGCCCCTGGGTGACCCCCAGTTCGGCGTCTTCCGGATGTGAGGCCCATGTTCGACACCGTCCTCGTCGCCAACCGTGGCGAGATCGCCGTCCGCGTCATCCGCACGCTCCGCGCGCTGGGGGTGCGCTCGGTCGCCGTCCACTCCGACGCCGACGCGGACGCGCGGCACGTCCGCGAGGCCGACACGGCCGTACGGATCGGCCCGGCGCCCGCGTCGGAGAGCTACCTGTCGGCGGAGCGCATCCTTGAGGCCGCCGCCCGCACGGGCGCGCAGGCGGTCCACCCCGGGTACGGCTTCCTCGCGGAGAACGCCTCCTTCGCGCGCGCCTGCGCCGAGGCGGGGCTCGTGTTCATCGGCCCGCCCGCCGAGGCGATCGCCCTGATGGGCGACAAGATCCGCGCCAAGGAGACCGTCGAGGCGGCCGGCGTACCCGTCGTCCCGGGCGGGCGCGACCCCGAACTCGCCGAGGCGGCCCGCGCGTTGGGCGCCCCCGTGCTGCTCAAGCCCAGCGCGGGCGGCGGCGGCAAGGGCATGCGCCTGGTACGCGACATGGCCGCGCTGGACGACGAGATCGCCGCCGCCCGCCGCGAGGCCCGCGCCTCCTTCGGCGACGACACGCTCCTGGTCGAGCGCTGGATCGACCGCCCCCGGCACATCGAGATCCAGGTGCTGGCGGACGGCCACGGCAACGTCGTCCACCTGGGCGAGCGCGAGTGCTCCCTCCAGCGGCGCCACCAGAAGGTCGTCGAGGAGGCCCCCTCGGTCTTCCTCGACGCGTCCGCGCGCGCGGCGATGGGCGAGGCGGCGGTGCAGGCGGCGCGCTCGTGCGGGTACGTCGGCGCGGGGACGGTCGAGTTCATCGTCCCCGGGGGTGACGTCAGCCAGTACTGCTTCATGGAGATGAACACCCGCCTCCAGGTGGAGCACCCGGTCACCGAACTCGTCACCGGCATCGACCTCGTGGAGTGGCAGCTGAGGGTCGCCGCCGGGGAGAAGCTCCCCTTCACGCAGGACGACATCGCGCTCACGGGCCACGCGGTGGAGGCCCGCCTCTGCGCCGAGGACCCCGCGCGCGGGTTCCTCCCGACGGGCGGCACGGTCCTCAGGCTCCGCGAGCCCGAGGGCGACGGCATCCGCACCGACTCCGGGCTCAGCGAGGGCACCGAGGTCGGCAGCCTGTACGACCCGATGCTCGCGAAGGTCGTCGCGTACGGGCCGGACCGCGCGACCGCCCTGCGCAGGCTGCGGGCCGCCCTCGCGGAGACGGTCACCCTGGGGGTGCAGACCAACGCCGGGTTCCTGCGCGCGCTCCTGGCCCACCCGGCGGTCGTCGCGGGCGACCTGGACACGGGGCTCGTCGAGCGCGTCGCCGGGGACCTGGTCTCCGACGCCGTACCGGAGGAGGTGTACGAGGCGGCGGCGGCCGTACGGCTGGAAGCGCTCCGGCCGGCCGGTCAGGGCTGGGTCGACCCCTTCTCCGTACCGAGCGGGTGGCGGCTGGGCGGCGAGCCGAAGCGCACGGCCTTCCACCTGACGGTGCGCGAGCCGCTGGAGTACACCCCGCGCGGGACGCACACCGTCACCCCCGGCCAGGTCTGCGTCACGCTGGACGGCCTGCGGCACACCTTCCACCGCGCGGGCGACTGGCTGGGCCGCGACGGCGAGGCCTGGCAGGTCCGCGACCACGACCCGGTCGCCGCGTCCCTGACGGCCACCACGCGCGCGGGCGCCGACGCCCTCACCGCCCCGATGCCCGGCACGGTCACGGTCGTCAAGGTCGCGACCGGCGACGACGTCACCGCGGGCCAGAGCCTGCTGGTCGTCGAGGCGATGAAGATGGAGCACGTCATCACGGCTCCGCACGCGGGCACGGTCACCGAACTCGACGTCACCCCGGGCACGACGGTCGCCATGGACCAGATCCTCGCGGTCGTCACACCGAACGACGCCGACGACGCCAATGACGCTGGCGACCCCGCAGGCGCCCCTCCCCAGGAGGCCCCCGATGCCTGAACTCCCCATGACCGTCCCGGCCGACGGCCTCCCCGCCCGCGTACGCATCCACGAAGTGGGCGCCAGGGACGGCCTCCAGAACGAGAAGGCGACCGTCCCCACGGAGATCAAGGCGGAGTTCATCCGCCGCCTCGCGGACGCCGGTCTCACCACCATCGAGGCGACGAGCTTCGTCCACCCCAAGTGGGTCCCCCAACTCGCGGACGCGGAGGCCCTGTTCCCGCAGATCCGCCAACTCCCGGTGGACCTCCCGGTGTTGGTCCCCAACGACCGCGGCCTCGACCGGGCCCTGGCCCTCGGCGCGACCCGCATCGCGGTCTTCGCCAGCGCCACGGAGTCCTTCGCCAAGGCCAACCTGAACCGCACGGTCGACGAGTCCCTGACGATGTTCGAACCGGTGGTCACCCGCGCGAAGGACCACGGAGCCCACGTCCGCGGCTACCTGTCGATGTGCTTCGGCGACCCCTGGGAGGGCCCGGTCCCGGTCCCGCAGGTCGTCAGGGTCGCCAAGGCCCTGCACGCCATGGGCTGCGACGAGCTGAGCCTCGGCGACACGATCGGCGTGGCGACCCCGGGCCATGTGAAAGCCCTGCTCACAGCCCTCAACGAGGCCCAAGTCCCCACCTCCGCCCTGGCCGTCCACTTCCACGACACCTACGGCCAGGCCCTCGCGAACACCCTCGCCGCCCTCCAGCACGGCGTCACCACGGTCGACGCCTCCGCGGGCGGCCTCGGTGGCTGCCCGTTCGCCAAGTCGGCGACCGGCAACCTGGCCACCGAGGACCTCGTGTGGATGCTCCAGGGTCTCGGCATCGACACGGGCACCGACCTCGGTCAACTCGTCGCCACCAGCGCATGGTTGGCCGGTCACCTGGGCCGCCCGAGCCCGTCCCGCACCGTCCGCGCTCTCTCCCACCAGGACCACAAGGAACAGTGATGGACTACCGCCTCTCCCCCGAGCTGGAAGAACTCCGCCGCACGGTCGAGGAGTTCGCGCACGACGTCGTGGCCCCCAAGATCGGCGACTTCTACGAACGGCACGAGTTCCCGTACGAGATCGTCCGCGAGATGGGCCGCATGGGCCTGTTCGGCCTCCCGTTCCCGGAGGAGTACGGCGGGATGGGCGGCGACTACCTCGCGCTGGGCGTCGCGCTGGAGGAACTGGCGCGCGTGGACTCGTCGGTGGCGATCACCCTGGAAGCAGGGGTCTCGCTGGGCGCGATGCCGATCCACCTGTTCGGCACGGACGAGCAGAAGCGCGAGTGGCTCCCGCGCCTGTGCGCGGGCGAACTCCTCGGCGCCTTCGGCCTGACGGAACCGGACGGCGGCAGTGACGCGGGCGCGACGCGCACGACGGCCCGCCTGGACCCCGAGACCGACGAATGGGTCATCAACGGCACGAAGTGCTTCATCACCAACTCGGGTACGGACATCACGGGGTTGGTGACGGTGACGGCGGTCACCGGCCGCAAGCCGGACGGCAAGCCGCTGATCTCCTCGATCATCGTCCCGTCGGGGACACCGGGGTTCACGGTCGCGGCCCCCTACTCGAAGGTCGGCTGGAACGCCTCCGACACCCGCGAGCTCTCCTTCGCGGACGTACGCGTCCCGGCGGCGAACCTCCTCGGTGAACTCGGCCGCGGCTACGCCCAGTTCCTGCGCATCCTGGACGAGGGCCGGATCGCGATCGCCGCGCTGGCGACGGGTCTCGCGCAGGGCTGCGTGGACGAGTCGGTGAAGTACGCGAAGGAGCGCGAGGCGTTCGGCCGCCCGATCGGCGCCAACCAGGCGATCCAGTTCAAGATCGCCGACATGGAGCTGAAGGCGCACACCGCGCGCCTGGCGTGGCGGGACGCGGCGGCCCGGCTGGTCGCGGGCGAACCCTTCAAGAAGGAGGCGGCGTTGGCCAAGCTGCACTCCTCGACGGTCGCGGTCGACAACGCGCGCGACGCGACGCAGATCCACGGCGGCTACGGCTTCATGAACGAGTACCCGGTGGCCAGAATGTGGCGCGACTCGAAGATCCTGGAGATCGGGGAGGGCACGAGCGAGGTGCAACGGATGTTGATTGCCAGGGAGTTGGGCCTTGTGGGCTGACATCCAGCGCTCCACAGGCCGTGCACAGCTTTCGATCCAAGGCGACCACCCCTAGGAACATCGACTGAGGTTAGGCTAACCTACCTTCGATCTGTCCCGGCGGTGATCCCGCACGTCCGAAAGCAGCCGCACCCATGCCCAACGCCAGAACCACCCACCTCACCCGCCGCGGCGTCCTGGCCGCCGGCGGAGCCCTCGGCCTCGGTGCCGTCCTCACCGCCTGCGGGGACGACGACGCGAAAAGCGGTGGTTCTGAGTCGGCGGGCCCGGGCGCGAACCCCGCGAAGTCCGGCCCGTGGACGTTCAAGGACGACCGCGGCACGACCGTGAAGCTCGACAAGACCCCCTCGACGATCGTCGCCTTCACGGGCGTCGGCGCGGCCCTGTACGACTACGGCATCGAGGTCAAGGGCGTCTTCGGCCCGACGAAGACGCCCGCGGGCAAGGCCGACGTCCAGGCCGGCGACATGGACGTCTCGAAGGTCGAGATCCTCGGCAACGTCTGGGACGAGTTCAACGTCGAGAAGTACGCCGCCCTCGCGCCGGACGTCCTCATCTCGACGATGTTCGACGCGGCCGGCACCCTCTGGTACGTCCCCGAGGCGTCCAAGGACAAGATCGCCAAGTTGGCGCCCAGCGTGGGCATTTCGGTGTACGACCGCCAGCTCACCGCGCCGCTGGAGCGCATGTGGGAGCTGGCCGAGTCGCTCGGCGCGGACATGACGGCCGCGAAGGTGACCGCCGCGAAGAAGCGGTTCGAGGACGCGGCGACCCGGCTGCGCGCCGCCGCGAAGGCGAAGCCCGACATCAAGGTCCTCGTCGGTTCCGCGAGCGCCGAGCTGTTCTACGTTTCCGGTAGCAACCTCTCCATCGACCTGGAGTACTTCAAGGCCCTCGGCGTCAACTTCGTCGAGCCCCCGGCCGCCACCCTCAAGGCGAGCGGCGGCTGGTTCGAGCCGCTGAGCTGGGAGAACGTCGACAAGTACCCGGCGGACCTGATCCTGATGGACGACCGCACCTCGGCGATCCAGCCCGCGGCGATCACCAAGGACACCTGGAAGAAGCTGCCCGCCGTCAAGGCCGGCCAGGTCATCGCGCGTTCGCCCGAGCCGATTCTGTCGTACGACAAGTGCGCGCCGCTCCTGGAGAACCTCGCGGCGGCCATCGAGAAGGCCAAGAAGGTCGCGTGATTCCCGTATGACCGATTCCGCCGGGTCCCCGTTCCGTTTCTTCTCCCTTCACGTGACGCGGACCCGGCGGATTTCTCCGTCCCTCGTCCGCGTTTCTTTCACGGGGGACGATCTCCGCTTTTTCTTCTCCGCCGGGTACGACCAGTCGCTGTCGCTTTTCGTCCCGCATCCCGGGCAGCGCGAGCCGCAGGTCCCGGTCGAACTCGGCGACGGCTGGTGGCAGGGCTGGCGCGACCTCCCCGACGACGTACGGGCCGTGATGCGGTCGTACACGCTGCGGGAGCTGCGCCGCGAGCCGGACTCCGGCCCCGCCGAGATCGACGTCGACTTCGTGCTCCACACCCCCGCCGGACCCGCCTCGGCCTGGGCCGACAGGGCAGCACCCGGCGACCGGGTCCTCCTGCTGGGCCCCGCCGTCGCCGACAACCGGGCGATCCGCTTCCGGGCGCCCGACGACGCCGACCTGATCGTCCTGTGGGGTGACGCGACGGCACTTCCCGCCGTCGCGGCGATCCTCGAGGCGCTTCCCCGGGACCGGCGGGTGCGGGCCTGGATAGAGATTCCCGACGTCGCGGACGTCATTCAGCTCGCCGCCCCGAAAGACACCGAGATCAATTGGCTGGTCGGCGAGGATTCCCTGAAGAATCTGCGCGCCGCCCAACTGCCGCCCGCAGAACTGCCGTACGTGTGGATCGCCGGGGAATCTGGTTCCGTGAAAGCCCTGCGGCGGCATTTCGTCCAGGAGCGCGGATTCGACCGGCGCCGGGTCACCTTTGTCGGTTATTGGCGGCGGGGAATGTCCGAGGAAGAGCTGAGAGCCGCCAGGGAGTAACACCCCCCGGCGCGGGCCCCGACAGCGAACGTGATCACGGTCACGGGACAGTCGCGATTTCGAACAGCAAACTTAGGTTAGGCTAACCTTACTTAACCCCTTCTCGATCGCTCCCGATCGCCCCCCGTTCACCCC
>NZ_LIRL01000582.1 GCF_001419795.1 Streptomyces niveiscabiei | reverse complement strand
TCCCGGGGGCGGCTGGGTTCGCGGTTCGCGAGCCCGTACCAGAGGGCGGGTTCCTCGTGCGTGGGGGCGGGTTCGGGGGTGGTGCGGAGGTCGGTCTCCCGGTGGGAGCGCGCGGGTTCGGTGGCGGTGGGGCCGTGCTGTAAGGGGATGCCGGCCGGTGTGCCCGGTGGGCCGGGCTCGTCGTGCGGGCGCGCGGTGTCGGGGCGGCGCTGGGCCGGCACGGAGGGGGTGTGCGGCTGGGTGCGGGCGTCGCCCTCCAGGACCGTACGGTGCAACTCCCGCAGTTCCGCGCCCGGTTCGACGCCGAGTTCCGCGACCAGGATGCGGCGGCCCTCGCGGTAGCAGTCGAGGGCCTCGGAGCGGCGGCCGGAGAGGTGGTAGGCGCGCATGAGGACGGCACGGGCGTCCTCCCGCAGGGGGTGTTCGGCGACGAGCGGGCCGAGGGACTCCACCACCGACCGGTAGCGGCCCCGCCGGAGCTGGACGGCGGCGTACTCCTCCGTCAGGTTGGTGCGCAGTTCGGTGATCCGGTCGACGACGCCGCTCAGCACGCTGTCGTCCATCCCGTCGAGCACGGGCCCCGACCACAGCGCGAGGGCGTCCTCGAAGCGGGCGGCGGCCTCGTCCACTTTCCCGGCCTCGGCGGCGGCGCGGGCCGCGGCGGCCGACTCGTACAGGTCGGCCACGTCGACGTAGTGGCCCTCGCGGTGCAGGACGTAGCCGGGGAGCTGGGTCTCGATCAGGCCGTCGACGCCCGCCTCGTCGCGGAACGTCTTGCGCAGCGCGGAGACGCAGATGGCGATCTGGTTGCGGGCGGTGACGGGCGGTCGGCCGTGCCAGACGGCGTCGGCGAGCGCGTCCACGGAGACCGCGCGGCCGGGGGTGAGCAGGAGCACGGCGAGCACGGTGCGCTGTCGTGCGCTGCGCAGCAGCAGCGGCCGGCCGTCCACGCGCACCTTGAGCGGGCCCAGCACCTGAAACGACAGACAGACCGTCATGCCGCCTCCTTCCAGGACTGTGAATGTCCCGCCCCCCGCGAAGACACAGCATGGCCATTCTGTGGAGATGGCTTGATCTTGACAAGGCGGATACGCATCTTGACAAGGCCGTTCCGCTCTCCTCACACTCCGCGACGCGCCGTCACCGACGGTCCGGTGCCAAGTGATCGCCAATCGCCGGAAAAGAATCATGGGTTGTACTCGGTACGTGACGCCGGGCCCGGCTCTCGCACACAGCCCCGTTCTCAGGAATACGGCACCTGCCAAGAAGGAGCACCCCACATGAACCGCTTGTCGACGCGCCGATTCACCCTGACCGCTTCCGCCGCCACCGCCCTCGCGGCGTCCCTGGCGCTGGCCGGCTCGGCCGTCGCCGTCGCCCCGGCGTCCGCGACCGCCTCGTACAACTGTGACGCGGCGGGCAGCGGCACGATCAAGCTCACCGCGGCCGACTCCGGCGGCGTCAAGTCCGTGAAGCTCGACTCCACGGACATCGTCGCGCAGTTCCCGTACGCGGCGAACTCCGTGACGACGACGCTGAAGCTGAAGAAGGCGTCCGGTGCCGAGGTGCAGTTCTCCGGCGCCGTCCACCCGGCGGCGACCACGGGCGCCCCGCTGTCCTTCGGCCCCCTCCCGCTGTCCTCGGGCTCCCTGGCCGCCGGGGACGTCACCGACTCGGCGGTCCTCGCGGGTACGCCGAGCGCCTCCAACTGGTCGCTCAAGTTCGTCGTGACCAACGCGGGCGGCACGTTCACCTCGTACTGCACGGCGACGAGCGCGCAGTCGAGCGCGTTCACCTGGTAGTCCGCCGGGTGATCCGCTGATCCGCCGAGTCCCTCCGGGAGCGCGCCCCGGAGGGGCTCGGCACGTCCCGGTGGCTCAGGCCCCGCGCCGGTGCGGCACCCGCGGCTCCCGCAGCCGGCCGCCGTCGAGGCAGCGCAGGCACTGCGCCTCGTCGTCCCGGGCCGTCAGCGTGTCCGGGTGGTCCGGGCCCAGGAGGTGTTCGCGGGTCGTGGCGATCTCCCGGTAGTGGGCCAGCGCGTCCTGCCAGCGGCCCAGCCAGCCCAGCGCGACGGCGACCTCACGGCGGCTGACCAAGGTGTCCTCGTGGTCCTCGCCCAGGACGCGGGCGCGGATCGCGTGCACGTCGCGGGACTCGGCCAGCGCCTCCTCCCAGCGGCCGAGGCGGCCCAGGTTGACGCCGAGGCCGTGCCGGGCGCGGAGCGTCTCGGGGTGCGCGGGGCCGTGGACGCGGGTCCGGTCCCGCGTCAACTCCCGGTACAGCGCCAGGGCTTCCGCGCCGCGCCCGAGCCGGCCCAGGGCGATGCCGGTCTCGTGGCGGGCGGCGAGGGTGTCCGGGTGGTCGGGTCCGAGGACCCGCGCACGGGCCTGCGCGACCTCCCGGAACGCGCCCAGCGCCTCCGGCCAGCGCGCCAACTGGCCCAGCGTGTACGCCACTTCGTGCCGCGTCGCCAACGTGTCCGGGTGCTCCTCGCCCAACACCCGCGCCCTCGCCGCCGCGACCTCGCGCGCCATCCGGTACGACTCCGTCAGCCGGCCCAGCCTGGCCAGGTTGAACGCGAGGTTGTGGCGGCAGCGCAGGGTGTCCGGGTGATCGGCGCCCATCGCACGCGTGCGGCCCGCCAATACGGTCGTATACACCTGGTGCGCCTCCAGATGCCGCCCCAACTGCCCCAGCACATACGCCGTCTCCTGCCGCGCGGCGAGCGTGTCGGCATGGTCGTCCCCAAGACTCCTCGCACGGGCCGCCGCCACCTGCTGGTACTCCCGCAACGCGTCCAGCGCCCGGCCGGTACGACTCAACACGAACGCGACCTCATACCGGCTCGCGAGCGTATCGGGATGCTCCTCCCCCAACACCCGCGCCCTCTCACCGGCAACAGCACGATGCACCTCCCCGGCCTCCCCCCAACGC
>NZ_LIRL01000581.1 GCF_001419795.1 Streptomyces niveiscabiei | reverse complement strand
CGGCACCCCGTACTCCCGCGCCAGCCGTTCGACCGCCCACCCCCCGGCGACGGAGTGGAATCCGCCCTCGCAGTCCGTGGCCGACGGGAGCCCCACGCCCGGCACCGGCAGGAACCCGATCTCGCCGGTGCCGCCGGAGGCGCCTCGGCGCAGGGTGCCGTCGAGGATCACCGCGGCGCCGACTCCCTGGCCGAGCCAGAGCAGGACGAACGTGTCCCGGTCCTGGGCGGCTCCTTCACCCCGTTCGGCCAGGGCCGCGAGGTTCGTCTCGTTCTCGACGAGTACGTGGGCTGAGGGGAAACGTTCCTGGAGGGCGGCCACGAGGCGCCGGTGCCAGGTGGGGAGCCCGTTGGAGTCGCGGAGGTCTCCGGTGGCCGGCTCGATCAGCCCCGGCGCTCCGATGCAGACCGTGTGGAGCGTGTCGGCCCCCGCCTCTTTCGCGGCCCGCTCGACGAGGGTGACCGCCTGGTCGAGGGCGAGGTCAGCGGCGAGGTCCCCGGCGATCGGGACGGCCGCCTCCGCGAGCACGCGCCCCACGAGGTCGGAGACGATGACGGCGACCCCGTCGGTGCGCACGTCGAGCGCGGCCAGCGAGGCCCGGCTCGCGACGATCCCGTACAGCTTCGCGTTGGGCCCCCGCCGGTGCGCGCCGGTCTCCCCGACGATCTCGATCAGCCCCGCGGCCGTGAGGCGTTCCGCGAGGTCCGCGACCGTCGGCCGGGACAGCCCCGTGAGCTGCTTCAACTGCCCTGCCGTCAGCGGACCTTCGCGCTGGAGCAGGCGCAGGGCGAGCCGGTCGTTGATGGCTCGGGCCGTGCTCGGTGATGCGGGCATGGCGGGATCCTCCCATGGCCGGGACCGTCTCGAACCGTAGGTGCCCTCTATTTATCAGGAAGGGTCCCTGATAGTTTGCCGCGCGGCAGGGAACAGCGGCTCGACCGAGGGGTGGGCATGGGGACGGACGTACGCCGGGGCCGGTACGCGATCTCGGCGGTGTTCGCCGTGCACGGCGGGGTGACGGGGTCGTTCGCGACCCGCGTCCCGTGGATCCAGGACCACGCGGGCCTCGGCGCGGGCCAGCTGGGCTTCGCGCTGGCGTTCACCGCGTTCGGCGCTGCCTGCGCGATGCCGCTGGCGGGCTGGGTCACCCACCACCTGGGCACGCGGACGGCGCTGCGGACCCTGCTCGCGCTGTGGACGCTCTCCCTGGTCCTGCCGTCGCTGGCACCGAACCTGCTGACCCTGTGCCTGGCGATGTTCGCGTACGGCGCGACCTCGGGGATGGCGGACGTCGCGATGAACGCGATGGGCGTGGAGATCGAGCACCGGCTCGGGAAGTCGGTCATGTCGGGCCTGCACGGCATGTGGAGCGTGGGCACGCTGATCGGCTCGGGCGCGGGCACGCTCGCCGCGCACCTCGGCGCGGACGCCCGGGTCCACCACGCGCTGGCGGCGGGCATCCTGACGGCGCTGGGCCTGGCCGCCTGCCACTGGATCCTCGACCTGCGGCCGACGCAGGGCGAAGAGGCCCCGCCCCGCTTCACGCTGCCGCCGCGCTCGGCGCTGCTGATCGGCGCGGTCGGCTTCTGCGCGGTGTTCGCGGAGGGCGCCAGCATGGACTGGTCGGCGGTGTACCTGGAGGACCGGCTGACGGCGTCGGCGGGGCTCGCGGCGGCCTGCACGACCGGTTTCATGCTGACGATGGCGATCGCGAGGCTGGCCGGGGACGCGGTGGTGAACCGGTTCGGGGTGGTGCGGACCGTGCGCGCCGGCGGGGGGCTGGCCGTGGCGGGCGGCGCGCTGGTCGTCGTCGCGGACCACCCGGCCGTGGCGATGGCCGGGTTCGGGCTGACGGGGTTCGGGATCGCCGTCGTCGTACCGCTGTGCTTCGCGGCGGCGGGGCACGCGGGGCCGAATCCCAGTCAGGCGATCGCGGGCGTGGCGACGATCACGTACACGTCGGGGCTGATCGCGCCGAGCCTGATCGGCGGGGTGGCGCACGCGACCAGTCTGACGGTGTCGTTCGGGGTCGTCACGGCGCTGTCGTGCGGGCTGCTGCTCTTCGCGGGCGTGCTGCGCGGGGCCGAACGCGCGAAGGCCGCTCCTGAGGGCGCGGCCGTGCGGGACCCGCGTCCCTGACGAGGCCGGTGTCCCTCGTTCCGGGGAAGCCCGCCCGTCCGCGCCCCGAACCCGTCCCGGGCCTGTCACCCTTCCTCCATGCCGGAGTTGGAGCGCTACACGTCGTCCGCCGTAGACGCGGTGATCGCCCGGATGCGGGCCCTGGGCGCGGAGTTGCCCGCGCGGGACGGGGTCGCCGTGTTCAACGGGGTCTATCTGGCCGTCACCGAGGAGGTGGACCGGCGTATCGACACGGGCCGCTTCCCCGACCCCCTGGCGGCGGTCACCCTGGACGTGCGGTTCGCGCGGCGGTACCTGGACGCCGTCGACGCGGACCTGAACGACCGCCGTACGCCCGCCTGTTGGCGTCCGCTGTTCCAGATGCGGCGGCATCCGGGGGTCCGGCCGCTCCAGTTCGCGCTGGCCGGGATCAACGCGCACATCGGGCACGACCTGGCGCTGGCCGTCGTGGACGCGTGCCGTGAACTGGGCTGCGAACCGGTCGAGTTGGAGGACGAGTTCGACCAGGTGGGGGACATTCTCGTCACGCTGGAGGAGCGGATCAGGGAGGAGCTGATGCCGGGTCCCGATCTGCTCCAACTCGCCGACCCGCTCACGCACTTGCTGGGCTCGTGGAGCCTGGAGCGGGCGCGGGCGGCGACCTGGTCGACGGCCCGTGCGCTGTGGGCGCTGCGCCGGTTCCCCGACCTCACCGAGGAGTTCGAGGAGCGGCTCGACGCTGCGGTCGGGTTCGCGGGGCGGATGCTGCTGACGCCGCTGCCCGACTAGGTTCAGTCCTCCGGGAGTTCGACCGGCGCGATCTCGTCGTACACGTCCCCCGGGCCGGGGTTGCTCGGGTCGGTCTCGCCGCCGAAGTGGTGCATCACGCCCCACACCGCGTTCAGCGCGGTCTGTACGGCGCCCTCCGCCCATCCGGCGGTCCACGAGATGTCGTCCCCGGCGAGGAACAGTCCGCGCCGGTCGGCGGGGAGCCGGTCCTGCATGAAGTGGGTGAACAGGCGGCGCTGGTAGCGGTAGTGGCCGGGCAGGTTGGCCTTGAACGCGCCCATGAAATAAGGCTCGTTCTCCCAGGAGACGGTCACCGGGCTGCCGATGACGTGGCGCCGGATGTCGACGCCCGGATAGATCTCGCCGAGCGACTTCAGCATGACCTCCATCCGCTCGTTCGCGGACAGCGGCAGCCACTTGAGGCTGTCGTCGCACCAGGTGTACGACAGGCAGATCACGGCCGGCTTGCCGGGCCCGTCGTCGAGGAGGTACGTCCCGCGCGTCATCCGGTCGGTGAGGGTCATCGACATGACGTCCCGCCCGGTCGCCGGGTCCTTGTCGAGCCAGAACGGCCGGTCGACGGGGACGAACAGCTTGGAGCTCTCCATGTAGTGGGTGCGCTCGATGGCCGTCCAGTGGTCGACCGGGAAGAGGTCGTCGTCGCACACGACCTTGGACAGCAGCATCCAGGACTGCGCGGTGAACACGGCCGCGCGGTACGTGCGGATCTCGCCGTCCGCGTCGGTGACGGTGATCCGGTTCCCGGCGGTGCGGTGCAGCCGGGTGACGGCGGGCCGGGGCTCGCCCTGCGCGTGCAGCGACTTGAGGGACGTGCCGTACGGCCAGTGGACGAGCTTCGCGGGCTCCGACTCCCAGAGCCTGAGCGGGAGTTGCTGCGAGCCGCCGACGATCCCCCGGTGATGGTCGTCGGCCTCCGTGTAGACGACCCGGAGGATCTCCAGGATCGAGTTCGGGAAGTCGGTGTCCCAGCCGCCCGTGCCGAAGCCGACCTGGCCGAAGATCTCGCGGTGCCGGAACGACCTGAACGCCTCGGAGGCGCACAGGAATCCGTAGAACGTCTGGTTGTCGAGCCGCTCGACGAGCCGCCCCCAGATCTCCCGGATCCTCGGTACGTCCCGCTCGCGCAGCGCCCGGTTCATGTCCGCGAACTCGGCGCCTTCCTCAAGGCACGTGGCCCACGCCTCGGCCACATCCCGGTACACCTGCGGGAGATCCTCGATCGTCTCCGCGTAGTGGGACTCGCCCTTGAGGTCGACGACCGTCGAAGGGGTCGCCTCCGCGAGGGGATTGGGGAAGGGGCGGGTCTCCAGGCCGACCAGGTCGATGTAGTGCTGGAGGGCCGTGGAGGACGGCGGGAAGCGCATCGCGCCCATCTCGGCGGTCAGCGAGGGGTCACAGCCCTCGAAGCCGACGGTCCGCAGCCGCCCGCCGATCTGATCGGCCTCGTACACGACCGGCTTGAGCCCCATCCGCATCAGCTCGTACGCGGCGACGATCCCCGACAACCCTCCCCCGATGACGGCGACTTCGACGCCGTGCTCGGTCGCCGGTATCTGCCCGAGCCCCGCCGGGTGGGCGAGGAAGTCGTCGTAGGCGTACGGGAAGTCCGGCCCGAACATCGTGATCGGCGGCTGCTGCGCGTCGGCGTGCTCTACGGCGTTGGGCACCATGGACGTCATGGGGGTACGAACTCCTTGCGGTTCTACGGGTGTTCAGGGGCGCGCGAGGGAGCCGTACAGGCCCGGGCGACGGTCGGCGAGGTAGGGGTTGGCCTCGCGGGAGGCGGCCAGGAACGCGGGGTCGGCGTCCGCGAGGAGCAGTTCCTCGTCGCGGCCGGCCCGGGCGCGGGCGACTCCGTCGGGGCCGGCCAGCACGGAGAGGCCTACGAAGTCGAACTCCCCTTCCGCGCCGACCCTGTTGACGTACGCCACGTACATCTGGCTCTCGAACGCCCGGACCGGGATCATCGCCTCGGCGACGAACTGGAAGGGGTGCATCTGGGCCGTCGGGACGATCAGGAGGTCGGTGCCGGCGAGGGCGTGCGCGCGGACGTTCTCCGGGAACTCGACGTCGTAGCAGATCATCAGGCCGACGGTCAGCCCGCCCAACTCCACCTGGACGACGGGCTGTTCGCCCGGGGTGAAGTGGTCGTGCTCGAAGCGGCCGAAGAGGTGGGTCTTGCGGTAGTTCGCGAGCCGGTCGCCGGTCGCCGAGATCACCTGGGCCGAGTTGAAGACGCTCTCGCCGGCCCGCTCGGGGTAGCCGTACGCGATCGTGAGGCCGTGCCGTGCGGCCAGGTCCGCGACCGCGTCCGCCGACTCGCCGTCGGCCGGTTCCGCGAGGCCCTCGACGTCGACCGCGTACCCCGTCAGGAACAGCTCCGGCGCCACCAGCAGCTCCGCGCCCGCCTCGGCCGCCCGCCCGGCCGCCTCGCCGAGCACCTTGAGGTTCCCCTCGACCGCGCCGGGGCGTCCGGAGCTCTGGAGCAGGGCGATGCGCATACGTGTCCTCAAGAAGGGGTGTCGGGGGCCAGATAGACGGTACGGTCGGCCGGGCCGGGCCGACAATAGGCACCCATTGCACACAGGTGAGCGATTCGTTGCGCGATGCGGGCAGAGTCCGGCGATTCGTTGCGTGCGCCTCTTACGCGGGCGCGCGCCTCAGCAGCGGCGACAGCACCAGCACCGACTTGGTGCGCTCCACGAACGGCTCCCCCGCGATGCGCTCCAGCACCCGTTCGAAGTGCCGCATGTCGGAGGCGAAGACCTGCGCGATGGCGTCGGCGTCCCCGGTGACGGTCGACGCGGCGACGACCTCCTGATACCGCTCAAGACCCCGCCGGATGGTCTCCGGCGAGGTGTTCCTGCGGCAGTGGATCTCGACGAACCCCTCGGTCTCCCACCCGAGCGCCACCGGATCGACCCGGACCGTGAACCCGGCGATGGCCCCGCTCTCCCGCAGCCGGTCCACCCTGCGCTTCACGGCGGGCGCGGACAGCCCGACGAGCTGCCCGATGTCGGCATAGGACCGCCGGGCGTCTTCGGCGAGGGCGTGCACGATACGTTCGTCCAGGTCGTTCAACACATACGGCAGTAGACCACGCGCTCAGCGGCTCAGCTCCCGCGTGAGGAACCGGCACGGATCGGCGTGCTCCCGCCGGACGCCGTGCACGTCGCGGTAGGCGTAGCGGTCGATGTACCGCACGCCGGGCCGGTATCCGAGGCGCGCGTACAGCGCCGCCGCGCGCGGGTTCCTGTCGTCCACGCCGAGCCCCATGATCTCGACGCCCCGGTCGAGCGCGAGGTTCTCGGCGGCCCGGATCAGCGCCGTACCGATCCCTTGCGAGCGCAGGTTCTCGGGCCACACGAACAGGGCGTTGATCTCGGGGCAGCCGGGGTGGGCGGCCTGGACCTCGGGGGCCTCGCAGCCGGTCCAGAGGACATCCGCGTGGCCGACGGGACGGCCGTCGAGCCACGGGATCAGATAGGTGCTGCCGCCCGCCTCCTGGCGGGCGAAGCGCAGGGGGTGGCTGCCGTCGACGCTGTTCGACGGCATGAGGCGCTCCAGCGTGACGAGGTCCTTGCGGCGGCAGGCCATGATCTCCATGGGGACGACGCTAGAACGCGCCGCCCCCGATCCGCCTCCCCTTTGCCGAAGTCCCTAGCTCCAGCTCGCGTGCAGCGGCTTGCCCTCGGCGTACCCGGCGGCGCTCTGGATGCCGACGACCGCCTTCTCCTCGAACTCGGCGAGGGAACCGGCGCCCGCGTACGTGCAGGACGAGCGGACCCCGGCGATGACGGAGTCGATCAGGTCCTCCACACCGGGCCGGGCCGGGTCGAGGAACATGCGGGACGTCGAGATGCCCTCCTCGAACAGCGCCTTGCGGGCGCGGTCGTACGCGGACTCCTCGGACGTGCGGTTGCGGACCGCGCGGGCCGACGCCATGCCGAAGGACTCCTTGTACAGGCGCCCGTTCGCGTCCTGCTGGAGGTCGCCCGGCGACTCGTACGTCCCGGCGAACCAGGAGCCGATCATCACGTTGGACGCGCCGGCCGCGAGGGCCATCGCGACGTCGCGCGGGTGGCGGACACCGCCGTCGGCCCAGACGTGCTTGCCGTGCTTGCGGGCCTCGGCCGCGCACTCCAGGACGGCGGAGAACTGGGGGCGCCCGACGCCGGTCATCATGCGGGTCGTGCACATCGCGCCGGGACCGACCCCGACCTTGATGATGTCCGCGCCGGCCTCGATCAGGTCCCGTACGCCCTCGGCGGAGACGATGTTGCCGGCGACGATCGGCACCCGGGGGTCCAGCGCGCGGACCGTGCGGATCGCGCTGATCATCGACTCCTGGTGGCCGTGGGCCGTGTCGATGACGAGCGTGTCGACGCCCGCGTCGAGGAGCTGCTTGGCCTTGCCTGCGACGTCCCCGTTGATGCCGACGGCGGCGGCGATACGCAGCTTGCCGTCCGCGTCCACGGCCGGCGTGTACAGCGTCGCCCGCAGCGCGCCCTTGCGG
Organism: Streptomyces niveiscabiei; assembly: GCF_001419795.1. Classification (GTDB taxonomy): domain Bacteria; phylum Actinomycetota; class Actinomycetes; order Streptomycetales; family Streptomycetaceae; genus Streptomyces; species Streptomyces niveiscabiei. Next base: position 4,528 of record NZ_LIRL01000581.1, on the reverse strand, counting down.
GTGAGGATGCCGGCGAGCTTGCCGTCCTTGTCGACGGCCGGCGCGTACCGCCGGTTCGCCCCGTCGAGGGTCGTGAACGCCTCGCGCGGGTCGATGTCCGCGTCGAGGAGCAGCAGGTCACGGGACATGACCTCGCCGAGCTGCGTGAACCGGTCGACGCCGGTGAGGTCCTGGTCGGTGACGACGCCGACGGGCCGCCGCTCCTCGTCGACGACGACACCGGCGTTGTGCGCGCGCTTCGGGAGCAGCGCGAGCGCGTCGGCGACGGTCTGCTGGGGCGACAGCACGATCGGCGTGTCGAGGACGTGGTGGCGGCTCTTGACCCAGGAGACGACGTCCGTGACGACGTCGATCGGGATGTCCTGCGGGATGACGACGAGCCCGCCGCGCCGGGCCACCGTCTCGGCCATCCGGCGTCCCGCGATCGCGGTCATGTTGGCGACGACCAGGGGGATCGTCGTACCCGTCCCGTCCGGCGAGCGCAGGTCCACCGCCTGGCGGGAGCCGACCGCGCTGCGGCTCGGGACCATGAAGACGTCGTCGTAGGTGAGGTCGTACGCGGGCTTGATGTCATGGAGAAAACGCACGTACTTGATTCTCCCACGCGAAGGGCCGATGGCACTCCGGGAGAAACGTCCAGGCTGCGCGGGAACGTCCTGGAGCTTCCTACAGGGCGAGCAGGACCGGCACCCGCGCCTCCTCGAAGATCTCCAGCGCGATCTCCCACTCGTCGGGCCGGGCCTTGGCGTACGGCCGCCAGTCGCGGACGACGATGCGGCGCTCCTCCTGGTCGCGCAGGACGTCGGTGAGCGCGTCCCAGTTGCGGCCGAACCAGTCGGGCAGGCGCAGGCCCTCGGCGAACCGGTCCATCAGCCCGGCCTTGTCCGTGACGCCGTCGAGGTCGATCACGATGTCGGTCATCTCAGTACCGTCCGGAACGAGTCGTAGTGATCATCGGTGTAGTAGATCTCGCCGCCCTGGCCGGTGACAATGCGCCGGGCGCCACGGTCGCGCGAGCCGGGGGTCTTCACGGTGTACTCGTGGTAGTAGCCGCGCTTCTCCTTGGGCAGCCGTCCCTCGAAGTTCCCGAAGACGACGCCGTCTCGGGAGTAGGGGTAGGGGCCGCCCTTGTCGATGAGGGCGAGGGTGGTGCGGGCCTCGGCGGGGAGGTCGGCGGCCTTGACGGTGGCGAGGCCGTTGGCGGGGCTGGTCGCAGCGCTCGTACGGGTCTGATCATTCGTACGATGATCGGACGAGCATCCGGCGACACCCCCGACCAGGACCAGCACACACAGAAGCACCCGGGAGACGAACCGCAGCAGCATGCCGTAGATGCTGCCACGGCCGTCCCCGCGCGGCCTTCCGTCAGACCCCGTCCGGGTCGGACCGGTTCAGCGCCGACTTGGGCGTGGGCCCCGCGGTCATCAGATAGTCCGCCGCCGAGGTGTCCGTGACGAGGCTCGTCACCAGCCCCGACCTGAGCACCGCGTCGATCGCCGCCGCCTTGCGCTGCCCGCCCGCGATCGCGACGACCTCGGGGATACGGCGCAGCTGGTCGGCCTTGACGGTGATGCACCGCTCGCCGAGGTCCCGGCCCACCCGGCGCCCCTCGGAGTCGAAGAGGTGCGCGGACATCTCGGCCGCGACGCCGAGGGAGGAGTAGTGGGCCCGCTCCTCGTCCGTCAGCATGTCGTGGACCGTGGAGACGCCCGGCTCCCAGGAGCCGATGGAGACGCAGGCGACCGTGACCTTGTCGAAGTACTCGAAGGCCCGCGCGATCCCGGTCTGGCTGCGCAGCGCGGCGGCGGTGGCCGCGTCCGGCAGCAGCATGGGCGCGTAGATGGGGTGCGCGTCGCCGCCGGACACCTGAGCCGCCCGGCGGACCGCCTCGACCGAGCCGCGCTCGGCCGTACCCGCGTCGTACACACCCGTCAGCTGCACCACCGTGCAGGGCGGCAGCCGGTCGAGGGCCGCGGCCATGTTGATGGTGGAGCGGCCCCAGGCCAGGCCCAGGACGTCGCCCTCGTCGACGAGCTCGCCGAGCAGGTCGGCGGCGACCTCGCCCAGGTTCTCGGGGTCGGGGGACTCCTCGGCGTCCGCCGGGGACTCGACCACGACCGCGTGCCTCAGGCCGTAGCGGGCGCGCAGCGCGTCGGAGCGCTCGGCGTCCAGCTCGGCCGGTACCCGGATCTCGATGCGTACGAGATCCCGTTCGAGAGCGGTCTCCAGGACCCGGGCCACCTTGAAGCGGCTGACGCCGAACTCCTCGGCGATCTGGATCTTGGACTTGCCCTCCAGGTAGAAGCGGCGGGCCATGGCCGCCGCCTGCACCAGCTCCGCGGGTCCCATCCGCATGGCCGACCGGCCCGCCGACATACCCGACACGGCGATCTCCTCACTGCTGTTTCACACTCTGGATTCGCCTTCATCCTCGCAGATCCGGCGGTCTTGATCAGCCCTGAAGGGCTCTGTAGCGGGGTTCGTTCACTTGCCCGTGGCCCGGTGGTCGCATGCCGCCTCGGCCTGGGCACGCAGTCCGCGTACGGCCGCTGCCGGGTCCTCGGCGCCGTAAACGGCCGAACCGGCGACGAAGACGTCCGCGCCCGCCTCGGCGCAGCGCTCGATCGTGCTCGCGGAGACGCCGCCGTCGACCTGGAGCCACAGCTGGAGGCCGTGCTTGTCGATGAGCTGCCGGGTGCGGCGGATCTTCGGCAGCATGATGTCGAGGAACGCCTGGCCGCCGAAGCCCGGCTCGACGGTCATGATCAGCAGCATGTCGAGCTCGGGGAGGAGGTCCTCGTACGGCTCGATGGGCGTCGCCGGCTTGAGGGCCATCGACGCGCGCCCGCCCTTGGCGCGGATCTCGCGGGCCAGGCGGACGGGGGCGGCGGCGGCCTCCACGTGGAAGGTGACCGAGGAGGCGCCGGCCTCGATGTACTGCGGGGCCCAGCGGTCCGGGTCCTCGATCATCAGGTGGCAGTCCAGCGGGGTGTCCGTCGCCTTCGCCAGGGACTCCACGATCGGGACGCCGAGGGTGAGGTTGGGGACGAAGTGGTTGTCCATGACGTCGACGTGGAGCCAGTCGGCTCCCTCGACGGCCTTGGCCTCGTCCGCCAGACGGGCGAAGTCGGCGGAGAGGATGCTGGGGTTGATCTGCACGGCCATGGGGCTAGCCTCCCATGACCGGGCGGGGTGGTGAGCACCGGTGGGGGAGGCGGGACGACAATTGGTGCGATGATCTTATTTAATCGCCCTTTACCTTGGACGGTGGGCCTTGGGTGGCGGGGCCTCGGCTGGCCGGGCCGCCGAGATTCGTGTGATCATCCGACCCGACGGATCAGCGCGAGGTACATCGCGTCCGTCCCATGCACATGCGGCCACAGCTGTACGTCGGGCCCCTCCCCCAGCCCCGGCACACCCGGCAGCAGGGGGCGCGCGTCGATCAGGTCCGTCGCCGGGAACTGCTTCAGCACGTCGGCGACGACCGCGCGCGTCTCCGCGAGGTGCGGCGAGCAGGTCGCGTACCCGACGACTCCGCCGACCCGCACCGACTCCAGCGCGGTCCTCAGCAGGTCCCGCTGCAAGGGCGCGAACCCTTCGAGGTCCTCGGGGCGACGCCGCCAGCGGGCCTCCGGGCGGCGGCGCAGGGCGCCGAGGCCGGTGCAGGGGACGTCCACGAGCACGCGGTCGAAGACGCCCGGCCGCCACGGGGGGCGCGTCCCGTCCGCCGCGATCACCTGGTACGGCCCCGGATTGCCGGCCAGCGCCTTCGCGACCAGGCCCGCGCGGTGCGGCTGCTTCTCCGACGCCAGCAGGGTCGCGCCGCGCTCGGCGGCGAGGGCGGCGAGCAGTGCGGCCTTGCCGCCGGGGCCCGCGCAGCCGTCCAGCCACCGCCGGTCCGGGCCCTCGACCGGCGCGTTCGCGAGGGCCAGCGCGACCAGCTGACTCCCCTCGTCCTGCACGCCGGCCCGGCCCTCGCGGACGGCGTCCACCGCGCCCGGCTCCCCGCCCTCGGTCAGCCTCGCGGCGTACGGCGACCAGCGGCCGGGTACCGCCGCCTCCTCCTCCAGCAGCTCCTGCACGACCGACCTGCCCGGCCTCGCCACCAGCGTCACCTCGGGGCGCTCGTTGTCCGCCGCCAGCAGCTCCTCGATCCCGGCCCGGCCGCCGCCCAGCGAGTCCCACAGCGCCGAGACGATCCAGCGGGGGTGCGAGTGGACGACGGCGAGGTGGTCCTCCGGGTCCTCGTCGTACGGCGGGGCGACCTTCTCGGTCCACCCGTCCAGGTCGTCCTGCGCGATCTTCCGCAGCACGGCGTTGACGAACTTGGCGCGACCGTCGCCGAGCACCACCCGCGCGAGCTCGACCGAGGCGGACACGGCGGCGTGGGTGGGGATCCTGGTCCCGAGCAGCTGATGCGCGCCGAGGCTCAGCACGTCCAGCACCGGCGGGTCGACCTCCCGCAGCGGGCGGTCGATGCAGGCGGCGATGACCGCGTCGTACGTCCCCTGCCGCCGCAGCGTCCCGT
>NZ_LIRL01000580.1 GCF_001419795.1 Streptomyces niveiscabiei | reverse complement strand
GTCGTAGCCCTCGTAGCTCTTCTGGCGGGGTTCGCCGTACGACTGGCCGGTGTACGACGGGCCCGTGCCCGTTCCTGTCATGTTCAGGGCTGTCGATGTGGGGCCCTCGGGGGTGAAGCCCTTGGGGAGGGGGCCCAGTTGGTCGAAGATCTCGATGGACTCGTCGTCCGGGGTGGGGGTGAGGAGTTCTGTGGCCGTCAGGAGGGCCTTGCGGGCGCCTGTGGCGGTGCGGAAGCGGGACGTGGGGTCCGGCTGGAGCAGCGAGGCTATGACCTGCCAGAGGGGCTCGGGGATGCCCTTGGGGGCGCCCGGGGTGCCGTGCTCGGCGAAGTGCTGGATGAGGGCCTTGGCGTCCGGCTTCGTACCCTCCAGGAGGTACAGGGCTACGAGTCCTACGGCGAACAGGTCGGCCGGGAAGTCCGGGTCGGCGCCCAGGAGTTGCTCGGGGGCGATGTAGCCCGGGGTGCCGACGACGAGGTTCGTGTCGGTGAGGCGCGGCTCGCCCAGGCGCATCGAGATGCCGAAGTCGGACAGGCGCAGGCGCGGGCGCGCCGTACCCGTCGCCTCCAGGAGGATGTTCGCCGGTTTGATGTCGCGGTGGACGACGCCCTCGGCGTGGACGGCGGCGAGGCCGGCCAGCAGCTGGTCGACCAGGACGCAGACGAACGGCGGCGGGAGGGGGCCGTAGTCGCCGATCAGGTGGACCAGGGAGCCGCCCGAGACCAGGTCCATCGTGAAGAGGACCTTGTCGTCGTCGGCGGCCCAGCTCGCCGGGGCGAGGACGTTCGGGTGGTCGATGCGCAGCGCCTGCTCGCGGACGAACCTCAGCAGGGAGTGGGCGTCGCTCTGCTGGAGGACCTTGGCGGCGACGTACCGTCTGCGGCGGTGGTCCCAGGCGCGCCAGACCGCGCCGACCCCGCCGCGGCCGATCGGGTCGACGAGTTCGTAGCGTCCGGCGAAGACCTCACCCATGCTGTGCACCCATGCTGTGTGGCGCTCCTCCCCCTGCGGTTGCCCCGTGGCTCGCTGTGCCGTCACTCCTTTTTACGTCGTGTCCGCGCCCCGCTCAGGGTTTCGCCCGGGGTTTTCTCCGGGTTGTGTCCTGCGGTGGTTCGGGTCCCCCGTGATTTGCTGCTGTTCGCCCTCGATGAGGGTGTTTCCCCCGTGGAACCGGCCGGGCCCGTTCGCCGAACCCCCTTCGGCGCGCGGGCCGTCGGTCAGTTCTGGTGGGACTGGTAGTGCGTCACCGCGTCCGACGTGCGGCCCGCGCCGTAGACCCGGAGGAACTCGGCGAGTTCCGGGTGGGTCGGGGCGAGGGTGTCCGCCGCGTCGATGATGTCGCCGGCGGCGGCGACCGAGCGCAGCAGGGACTGGATCTCCCGGACCACGCGCTTGACGGTGGGAGCACCTGAACTGCTCGTCGTCTGCGTGGTGTTGCTGAGCACGGAGCCTCCCTGCGAACGCTTGATCTCGTCCATCCGCTGGGTCGCCTCGGCGGCGCTGACGCTGCCGTCCGCGACCTGGGCGGCGAGATCTTGCAGCAGCTGTACGCGCTGCACGACCGCCGGGTTGCCGATCTTCGCGCGCTGTCCGCTCATCAGTTGGGACAGCATCGGGGCGGAGAGCCCCAACACCCCTGCGAGACGAGCCTGGTTGAGACCAAGATCGTCGATGAGCTTGCGGAAGAGCGCCCCCAGCGGCTCTCCGTACCAGTTCCGCTGGAGCTCCCGCGCTCTCGCGGTCGCTTCCTGTTGTGCGGCGTCCATTCGCGTCTCCCCATCGCTTCCCCAGAAAACCGCGGTTCGCTGTAGCGAACCACGTCCGAGCATCTTACGGAGAGTGGTCGGTCGCGGGGACCCCCCATCTTTTTGCGGGATCAGGGGGGTGACCCGGTAGTCTGGTCCTCGACGTCCCCCGGTGCGTGGTTGGTGGTGGGGGTGTCTTCGGGGCCTTAGCTCAGTTGGTAGAGCGCCGTCTTTGCATGGCGGATGTCAGGGGTTCGACTCCCCTAGGCTCCACATCTTTGAACCCCCTTTGACCTGCGGAAACGTTGGTCAGAGGGGGTCTTTTCCATCTTCGTGTCCGCACCGTGTACGCACCGACGGCCGATTCCCGTTGATCGGGGCTTTGCAGCGCTCGTGGCCCGGAACTGGCTTCGTGGGGCAGGGCGCCCGGTCTGGTCTCCGTCGTCGTGGTGCTGGGCCCGGTTCACGGAACGAGGCTGGTCAGGGTGCCGTCGCTCTTATGTGATCTCTTCCCGAGCCCCTGCCTAGCGTCCGCGCCATGGCCTTCATCAGAAACCGAGAGCACGCCAATGGCGACATCTCCTACGTCGTTTGTTGGAGAGCGGGTGGTGCTCGTGGCGGGAAGAACGAGTCCGAGATCTTCAGCGATCCCGATGCCGCTAGGAAGTTCAAGGACCTGGTGAACGGGTTCGGGCAGCAGTGGCCGCCGGGGTGGATACGGGGGCAGGGGTTCGTCGCCGATCTGCGGTCGGCGGAGGAGATGTTCGAGCCGTTCGCCCTGAAGCAGATCGGCTTGTTGACGGGGGTCCAGGGGGATACGCGGGCGAAGTACCGGCGGCTGGTCGAGCAGAACATGTCGCCGTGGTTCAAGAACTGCTCGGTGCGCGACGGGGAGGGCGGGATCAGCCGGGAGATGGTCCAGCAGTGGGTCAACGACCTCGCGGCCGGGAAAGCCGCGCCGCTCGATCCGGCGGACCACCGGCCTCGTACGAAGTACAAGCCGAAGACGATCGGCAACCAGCACGGGTTGCTCCACACGATCCTCCAGGCCGCCGTGGACGCCGAGCCGCAGCTCCGGGCGACCAACCCGTGTGCTTTTACGCGGCTTCCGCGTCTGGACGGTGAGCAGGTCGAGGAGGAGATGGTCTTCCTCGAACGGGAGGAGTACCGGTGGATCTACGAGTGCATGGCCGAGGACGCGAAGGATCTGGCCGACACGCTCGCGGAGACCGGGGTGCGGTGGGGTGAGGGGACCGCGCTTCAGCCCCGCGATCTGCGGCGCCGTAACGGGCGGCCTGCTCTGCGGGTTCAGCGGGCGTGGAAGCGGGACGAGGACGGGAAGCCGTATCTCGGGGCGCCGAAGACGAAGAGGAGCCGGCGCACGATCGTGATCACCTGGAAGCTCGATGCGATGCTGCGGCGGCGGGCGAAGGGGAAGGCACCGGATGATCTGCTGTTCACGGGGCCGGAGGGCGGGCGGTGGGACGCGGGGACGTTCCGGCGGCTTCGGTGGGTGCCCGCGATCGAGCTGGCGGCCGAGAAGTTCGGGCTCATCAAGCGGCCTCGCATTCACGACCTGCGGCACTCCCACGCTGCGTGGCTGATCGCGGCGAGGGTGCCGTTGCCCGCGATCCAGGCCCGGCTGGGACACGAGTCCATCACCACCACCGTGGACCGGTACGGACATCTCCTCGACGCCCTCGACGATGAGGTCATGGCCGCCGTCGCGTGGGCCATGGACCCCACGGCGCCGCTGCCGGGGTTCCTCGCACAGACCGGACTCGCCGGCGCGGGAAGTTGGCTTCCTCCGCTGCCGCAGCGCGAGGGCGCCATGCCGCCCGCTTGGGAGACCGACGACGATGCGCCGTCGGTCCCGGAGGGACCTGTTTTCGTCGTCACGCTCGACGGCCGCGAGGTCCCCTTTGCCGACCGGGACCATGCGCAGCAGGTCGCGGACCAGTGGAACGACGACCATGCCGGTGAACTGGAGGCGCTCCGCGCTGATGGCTGGCCCGAGGCGAAGATCGTCCGGCGAGGAGCGACTGGGCCTGAGGAGCGTCCTCGGTGGGACGGTGGCGGGTCCGTGTGGGCGCGAGTTCCGGACCGGCAGTTCGTCCACTGCGCCATGGCTTCGTACAACGCGGACGGCTCGCCGGCGTTCGCGCCATTTCCCATGACGGGGCGGTGGACGTGGGAGTTCGAGGCCGACAGCTACACCGCGAAGGCGGCGGAGTACCGGATCGAGCGCCGGCCTCGCGGGACGATCGAGACGCAGGTCCGCGGAGTCAGTGAGGAAGCCGTCGCGGCGTCGTCCTTGGTGGCGCGGGCGGAGGTACTCAAGATCTGCTCGCAGGGACCGAGTGCCGAGCCAGGGGGCTCCGGGAGGTAGTAGTACGTGAGGCGCCTCTCACTCAGACGAGTGGGAGGCGCCCTTCGTATGAAGACCGTGTCTCTGGCGCTGCTGTCATCGTGACGTGCCTCTTGCCTACCGTGGCCCTTGCCTCGGCACCCTTCTCGTCATGCTCGGCGCTGGGGCGGTTTCAGTCGGCACAGTGCCTTCAGTCATCCGAATGGGTGACCTGTGGGCGGGAACCAGACGGGCCGCCGACAGCATCCCGACGCACATGGAAGCTCTGCTTGGCGCGATGTTCGGCGCCGTCGTCTCCGTGATGCTCGTATTCCTCACGTCATGGGACGGAGACCGGCGAAAGCGCCGCGAGGAGGAGCGCAAAGCGGTTGCGGACGATCGGGCAGCGCTGGAGGCGGCGCTAGATGAATTCGTCGCAGCGGTATTGGCAGTCGAGGTCGAGGGCAACGCCCACGACTATCTGTGGGGTGGCTGGCGGGCAAAGTCGGTCGTAGCCTTCCACGCGCTCGTCCAGGGAGGGGCCGCCTATTACGGGTCCGGCGCCGCTGGCTTTGGCCGGAAGGGGATGACGGCGAGTCTCATGGCCGCGTACGGCGCGGCCTCCGACGTGATTCGCCGCTGGGACAGCGAGAGCACGGTGTCCGCCGTGCGGCTAGCGGCCCCGCTCGCCCGTCTCGGAGCGTCTCTACCCCCGCTACTCCGTCGTTCCGAACCTGGCATCGCGGAAGCCGCACAGGAGGCGTTCAACGCGGCCTCCGCGCACAAGGACACGGACCGGACGGACCGGGCCCTCTCGGCGCTCTACCAGGCGTTCGTCGCGCTTCCCGCCCCGGCCGTCCGGCGACGGCGATTTCTGCGTCGGCGGACGGTTGCGGGCAGCGCCCTCAACTGACTCGTACGGGCTGCCGAAGCATCACGCTGTGGTCTCTGTGCCCATGTGGAAGAGGACTGCGGCGGCTCTGTGGAGGCTGTCCGCCAGGGTTCGGGCGTCGTTGCGTGCTTCGCCGAGGTGCTTCAGTGCTTCGGCGGTCGCGTTGTCCGGGGAGGTGGCGTCGTCCATGCGGATCAGGCCCTTGGCCAGGTGGTGGCGGATCGCGGTGGACAGGTGGTCGAGGGTTTCCGGGAGGCGGTCGATCATCTGCGTGAGGGGCTGGGCGACCTCGCTGACGTGCGGTGGGTAGGGGAGCGCCGTCGGGGTGGAGAGGGCGTGGTTGATGTTCCGTATCGCTGCTGCGGCGTCGGTGGCGAGTCTGGCGGCGGACCTCTCCGACGGGCTGGCGTTGTCCAGGGCCTGGCTCTGATACACATCT